>JAZBPM010000043.1:0-3293 GCA_036351615.1 Desulfofustis sp. | reverse complement strand
CCCGTTTATTGCCGTGATATCTTCGACCGGAGGGGGCACGATGGAGTTGATCAGTTCCCTGATATCGTCACCGAAGGCGAGCATCACGCTGATGCGCGGCGCCTTGAAAAAGTTCTTGACCTCCATGATGCCGCTCTGATTGGCCGGGTTTTTAGCGGCCAGGACCATCTCGCCCCGTTTTTTCTCGAGCGGCACGATCAGATGCTTGCGCAACAGCTCGACGGTGTTCGGGGTGACGAACGAATCGGCGGAGAAGCGCTCGACCGCGAGATCGACAAACCCGGTCTTATAGACAAAGGCCAGCGCGTCGCCGAGATCGGCCTTGGGGATCAGGTAGTTTTCCATCAGCACGGTCTCGACCTCTTTCTCCTGCTGCGTGGCGATAACCATGGCCCGTTCCATTTCCTGCGGTGAGATGATCTCCCGGTTGACCAACTCTTCATAGCGCATCGGGATTTTTTTGCCGCTCTTGTAGTGGTTGAACAGCGCGATGGCCAGCGTGTCGGCCAGTTCCTTGAGGCGGCTTTCGTCGGTGGGGTTGAAATCGGCGCTGTTTCGTTTGTTGATCAACTCGATAACGCCCATCAGGTTGGCCTTGTGGACCACCGGTGTTGCGAGCACCTGCCGGGTCTTGTGACCGGTTTTCTGATCCCATGACGAGTCGAAGGCCAGCGACGGATCGATACCGTGCAGTTCGTCGGTGTCGTAGACGTTCATGATGTTCAGCGTTTGCCGGGTTTCCGCTACGAATCCGGTAATGCTTGAACGGTTGATGTCCATGCGGATCTTGCTCAGCGAGTCGCCGGGCAGGAGCACCCAGGAAACGAGCTTGTTGTGTTTGGCGTCGATCAGGAAGATGGTCGCCATCTCCACGTTGTAAATATTGAGAATCTTGTTGCGCAAGCCGACCATGATCGCGTTCGGCGATGAGGCCGAGTGGATCTCGTTGACCAGTTTTTTGAAGCGTTCGTCGTAGACGCGCTGGGAGGCGGTTTGTTCGGCGGATGTGGTTGTTGGTGCGGTCATGGCTGTCGATGATTTCGGTTGATGGGAGGAGGAGCGGTGTCAACCGGTAACCGAAGACCGATCAAGACCGTTTTCCGTCATGCGCTGACAAAAAACGTCGAAAGTATAGCACGCTATGATGGTGATGGAAATGGCTAATTGTCGGATAAGTCCTTTTTTTTCTTCCGGATAATTGCTTGATACAGCAGGCATTCGGTCGGGTGGTTTCTGCGCCGCTTTGCGGCAGGAGAATGATTCCGGTCATTCTTCCGGATCGACGAGGGCAAAGGTCCGCACCATGTGGTCGTGGTGCGAGCCGCGCCAATAGAGACGACCACAGTTACCGCATTGGTGGAAACGATGATAGTAGCGAATTGTCAGCGGTTCGAGACGATCCAGGATGTCGGCTTTGTTCACGGGATGCAGGATGCCGTTGCAGGCCATGCAGCGGGAAAACGGGCGGTAGTGTGAAGACAGGTTGAAAAGGAGGCTGACCTCCGTGAATTGACGGGTCGGGTCCTGATTCCGGACCAGCCGGCCGAAGACCACCGAGCGGAGTTTGAGCAGGTCCCTGTTGCGACTGAGCAAAATCCGTCGATCGGTTGCAGCGTTCTCGGCGGTGTCTCTGATCGACTGATTTGCCGACGCTACCGCCGCGTCCAGGCCGGCCATGCGCAGGAATCTGACCAGTTTCCCGACGTTGACGTCGACCAGAAAGCGGGTCTCGTCAAGGGGCTCGGGGCGCAGCGTCGAGGCTCTGGTCGGCGGGTACAGCGGTGATAGGGGTTCGACCAGCAGCTTCTCGCCGCCGTTGGGCACAAATGAAAAATCCACTTCCCTCCGGTTGTACGAGAGCCGGCCGATCTCGGTATGCGGAATGCCGAGCGACTCGACAATGTCCTTGATCGATGCTCGGCGCAATAAGGGGTAGTGATGGACGTATGGCGAGGAGCCGCTGTCTTTGAAAAAGTCGAGCAGATCTCCGGAAAAGACGAGGGTGACGGCAGGTACGCTGCTGTCAGGACTTGGAGCGTTCATGCTGCAGTCGGGTACGGCCCCGTCGGCGGGTGCGGGAACGAGCCCGCCGACGGGGCTGGGTTGGCTATGGCTCAGGCAACGGTTTCGAAAACCTTGCCGAGCGCCCCGCAGATCGGGCACTTCTCAGGCGCGGAACCAAGCTCGATATAGCCGCAGATCGGGCAGAGATAAAAATCGCTGACATCCATATCGACACCCTTTTCCACCGCTTCCAGCGCCCTGGCGTAGATTTCCGCATGGACCTTCTCGGCGCCGAGAGCAAATCGGAACATGGTCTTTGCCTTGTGTCCCTCGGTGTTTGCCAAGTCGGCCATCGGTGGATACATTTCAGTGTATTCGTAGGTTTCACCCTTGATGGCGGACTTGAGATTGTCGGCCGTGGAGGCGATCAGGTCGAGGGCCTTGAGATGTCCCTCGGCATGGATCTTTTCAGCCTCGGCGGTGGTCTTGAACAGCTTGGCGATATTGACGAAGCCGTCCCGTTCGGCTTTCTTGGCGAAAGCGCTGTATTTCTGAAAGGCCTGGCTCTCGCCGGAAAACGCGTCATGCAGATTGTCGATGGTCGAAGACATGGGGTTCCTCCTGATTGTCGGTGTGCTGAACGGTGCCCCTGCACTCAAGGCCTGTCTGCATCGGGAGCAGGGCCGGGTTGTCAAGGTAATGTAAAACGGTAGTGGAAGGCGTTGTAGAGCGATCCCGCTTTATTGTTGACTATACCCGATGGCGGGTAAAGTTAAAACAGGGAAGCGGCTGTTGCCGGGTTCTTTACACCACAGGAAAAAAATCATGACCGACTGCTCGTCGGTATGCTAGAAGTTGATTGGTGAGCCATTTGCAAAACAATCTTTTCGCCCAAACTCTGCGTTATGCTCAAAATTTTATCCTCGGAATATCATGTATATGCCTGCGGTAAAATTTTTCGTATGCCTTGATTTTGAATGAAAATCTAAGTTTTGCAAAAGGCTCTGGTGTAACTAACACGCAGCGGCAGTCGGACATTACGCTGAACCGGGGAACAATACTACAAGGAGAGACCATGAGAAGGGGCTGTGCGATAACGATGGTGGTGGCCGGAGTCTGCTGCTGGTTTGTCCAAGGGGCCGGAGCGGAGGAGTTCGAGCGTTTCAAGGGCGGAGTCGGTCTCGGGCTGATGGCTTTTGATCGGGCCGATAACCTGGATCCGGATGGCTCGAAACGACATATCGATAGTCTGGATGAAAAGGCAGAGCGTGAGTTGACGGTCATTCCTG
>JAZBPM010000042.1:0-5569 GCA_036351615.1 Desulfofustis sp. | reverse complement strand
TGCAGTTTCTTGATCAATTGGGCGATAAACTCCTCCGGTGTCTGAGGGCGCTTCTTCCTGCCCCAGGGAGGTTGTTGATCGTTGTTGGCCATCAAAGGTCTCCTGTCTGTCTATTGGGAACCTTGAAAAATTGTCATTTCGTCCAATATCATCGTTGCGCAATCAAATTGTATCCTCGGAATATCATCTATGCCTGCGGTAAAATTTTCTCGCGCGCCTCGATCTTGAACGAAATTCCGGATTTTTCAAGCTCCCCTATTGTTTACAGCGGCAACCGGGCCGGGGGCTGCCCCGGTCGGTCGAAAATAACCGATCGTTCCAATTTCCGGTGTGTGCACTCCGGCGAATCGGGACGATCGATGGTTGGCAGAGTTGTCTGATAAACGTACGTATGGTTGGTAACAAATCAAGGTAAAGGGTAATCGAAAAAGAGCAAATAGACAAGCAGAGTCGGTCGCGATCGATGGGCAGCGGCGCTGTGAAATCAGTAAACAGGAGGGGCCAGTGCCCGATTCCAGCTGATCATCACCAGGGCGGTAGCAGTCAGCAGGCAGCAGGTCTGGATAAAAGACGAATGTCGACTGGCTCGAAGCGGCCTGCTGCTGAGCAGCAGGCCGCACAGCAGGCCGGCGAGCAGGCCGAACAAGTGGCCGCCGAGATCGGTGCGCGCCCCGGAACTGCCGAGCATGGCCAGCAGTGCACCCCCGGCCAGAAGCGGGATGAGCATCCTGGGGGAAAACAGGGTCCGATAGGCCAGCATCTGGTGCGCGGCGAGCATGCCGATCATGCTGAAGACCGCGGTGGAAAAACCGACGAAGAGGTGATCCCCGCCATGAATCTGGACATTGACGAAGTTGCCGAGCATGGCCGACAGCAGCACGGCCAGCAGGCCGACTCCGGTGCCGTGGATCTGCAGGAAGAAATGGAGCAGGAAGCCGCCGATCAGGCAATTGCCGGCCAGATGAGCGAAATCGGCGTGCAGGGTCAGAGCCGTGAGCAGCCGGTGCCACTGGCCGTCGTAGATGATTGCCGACGCGTCACCGGCACCTCCACCAAACCATGGTGAATCCGGTCGCCAGGGGCCGGTGACCAGGTAGAAGACGGCCAGCGCTCCGCTGATCAGGATGGATGGCGGCGTGCTGCCGGAGGATACGGCAGGGGTGGGCTGCTGAGGAGGCGGCGGCCAATCGCGGTTTTCCTGGAAATAGTCTTCCAGTTCACGGGCAGCGCGGGCGGCGGTCGCATTATCGACAACGAGAGCGATGGCGCCGTCCGGTTGCCGTCTGAGTCGATGCTCGATTGCGGTGGCCGACAGGACCAGCGAACAGGTCTCGATCATCGAGGAGTCGGTGGCCGTTATGATGATCGTTTCATCTGGTGTCGCTTCGGTGGGCTGATCCATGCGGCAACGATAATACAGAACGGACGGAAAGCAAAAGGGCGGGCTGGTTGTGCTGAGAGTAAGCGGGGGACAGGTTAAAACCTGTCCCCCCGTTGATTAAGAATCAGCCGATCAGGCCGCAGCGCAGCAGCCGGAGGGAGGATCAACCAGCCCATCCGACCGCGATGCCGATTTTCATGTTTCGTTGTGCTCCCCTATAATGGGGGTTAGTCAAGCTGCTTCGGGTGAACGATCGGCCCGTAGGCCTCTTTGAGCTTGGTCAGCTCCGCCTGTTGCCGGCGATACACCTCGAACAGTTTGGCCGGCAGATTCTCTTCCTTGCCGTACGCCTCGGTCTGCAATTCGAGGCGGTGGAGGATGTTGTCAATATAGAGCGAGAATTGTTTGTCGTAGAGCGATTCGGGATACTCTTTGTTGATCTCGGCAAACAAGGCCTTCAGATCATCGTAGCGGGGCAGGTAGCCGATGGGGGTCTCAATGCCCGTTACGTCGCCGTGCGCAAAGCGCTCCAGCCAGCCGAGCCAGACTTTGACGTCGCGTTTCTCGCCGAGCAGCTTGGTGCCCGATCCACCCCTGTTACCGTCGGTAAGAAAATAGTTGAGGCCGGCCATGACCGGACGGCCGGCGGCAGAGATTTTTTCTGAATTGAAAAATGCGAACTGGGCTTCCATGTAATCGGCCAGTGAGCCGGGGATGAACGGCGCATTGGCCCACGGTTGTCGCCTGACACCGGTGACGCCGACCTCGGTGGCGGTGGCTTGGGAGACGATGGAAGCGCCGATGACCACACCCTCGTCCATGGTCCGGGCGGCCCAGACCGGCGGCATGGTGTCGCTGTCGCGGCCGGAATAGGTGAAGACCCTGACCGGTACGCCGGCCGGGTCTTCAGCAGCCTCGGTGGCATGGTTGGCGATGGCCGAGGCGAGCAGCGTGCAGCGGGAGTTTTTGTGCGACATCGGTATCGGCTTGCCGTTGGCATCGCTCTTACCCGGGGACCATTCGCCCTGGAAGTTGACACCGCGCTCCGGCACCGGTTCGCCGTTGCCGACCCAGTGCGGTACGCCATGCTCGTCGATCAGCACGTTGGACCAGATGACCTCGGTGCCGTCGCCGCGCAGACACTCCATCAGGTAGGGATCGCCCTCGCGATTGACATCCTCGACGATGCCGAAGATGCCTTTCTCCGGGTTGATGGCGCGGATCGTGCCGTCGGCGGCGATCCAGATCTGGGCCAGGTCGTCACCGACAAAATGAGTGCCCACCATCGCCGTGGTCGTTTTACCGCAGCCCGACGGTGCGGCGCCGGCACAGAAGGTGACACGCCCGCCGGGACCGGTCATGCCGGTGATGAACATGTGTTCGGATAATTGCTCTTCTTTTTTATGATAGGTGGCGTAATCGACGCAGAAGCGGTGATTGCCTTTTTTCATCAACAGCGTGTTGCCGGCGTAGGTGCAATAGGTGGAAAACGTGGTCAGCCAGCTGCGGTCCATCAGGATTCGGGCATTCGGAACGTCTTCGGGCCGATTTTTTCCTTCCGAGTGGAGATTGGTGAAGAAAATGGTGGCCCGCTCGGCTTCCCGGTCGAACTGATCGTAACAGTTGCGATAGAGCAGTTCAGCCGAATGCAGTACGTAAGCCGAAGACGACATTTCGATGGCCGGCACGGCGGCCTCGGCACCGACCGGACCCCGGCTGTAGAAGCCGATCATCATGGTCATGCCGTCCATGATGCCGGCCATGTATTGGCGGACGTATTGGGTGGCTTCGTCCCTGAGCAGCGATTTGGCCAGTGAGCTGATTTTTTCCCCTTCATTGATGATGTAGTAGGTCTGGTTGACCAGTCGGGCTTGGTCCTCGGGGAGGTCGAAATGGATGGTGTGACCCGGTTTGGCCAGTTTTTTCTCTTCGCCTTTGTGCAGGGCATGCTCTCTGATCCACTGGACGTCTTCAGGACTGCCGGAATTGATGAAAACCGCGGCGGGCTTGCAGATGACAATGGAGTTTGCAATCTTGATCAGGGCGTCAGCCGTGGTGATCGGTGACAGCTTTTGCAGATTGGCTTTGTCCAAAGATTTTTCCAGGACCGCCTGGGCGTCCTGCAGGGACGTGATTCCACCGACAGCTGTCAGGATATCGGAACCTTTGTTCAACTCGAGCATGCTTGACTCCTTCTTGCTTTGGATAATATGAATAGTGTTCCGGTTTTCGAAAACCGAACGACACATCGGCTCATCCGCCGGTTTGTCAGGGCAATACGGCGTTCCGCCCGTATGGATTGGCTACCGGCGATCGTTACCGCACCGCTACCCGGAGCACTGCAGTTATGTGCAGTAGCCCGAATAATAAGAGTTTCTTATTGGCCAGTCAAGCAGAGTTGATGGAGTGCTGCCGCTTTTATCGACACGGGTTTGCGTCCGAAAAGCCGGCTGCATGAACTGCTGACTCGCCCGCTGTGGCGCGAAATGGCTTTACAAAAGGCCAATTATGGGATACTTGAACGGCTCGGCGGGACACGGTATGCCATGCTGCCGGGACAAACGATTAGAGACAGCAGGGGCGAGAGGGGTACACGGTGCCGGCAAAAAAAAGAGCTTGCAATCCTGATGATTGCAAGCTCTCGATGTTTGCTGGTGCCGAAGAGAAGACTCGAACTTCCACGGGGAAACCCCCACTAGACCCTGAACCTAGCGCGTCTACCAATTCCGCCACTTCGGCATTAGTGTTGGTGAATATGCTTGTTGGACCTCGTTTTGTCAAGACTTTCTTCGATGCACCCGAAAAAAGGGCTGTCGCCGCGATTTTCCGGAATTTTTTTGAACTTCTCCAGTGCTCGCAGCGTATCTTACCGGGAGGCTGCAGCGTCTGGCACGGAGACTGAAAAGAACCTGATTAAACTGTATATACAATGAAAATCATTCGTCATCTGCAGGATATCACCACCCCGTTGCCCGGTGCCTGCGTAACCATCGGCAACTTCGACGGCGTCCACCTCGGGCACCAGCAGTTGTTCAACGAGGTGGTCCAGCGGGCCGCCCGCAGCGGCGGCTGCTCCGTTGTGGTTACCTTCGACCCGCACCCGTTACGGGTCCTGCGGCCGGATGGAATCAAACTGATATCGACCATAGAACAGAAAATCGAGCAGATCGACAGGGCCGGCATCGATGTCCTGGTGATTATCCCGTTCGATCGCGCTTTTGCCGCCACGACCGCCGAGCAGTTCGTGCAGGAAATTCTGCTCGAAACCATCGGTATGAGTGAATTGGTGCTCGGCTATGATTACGCCTTTGGCAAGGGACGGAGCGGCGATACCTCATTTTTGCAGGAACAGGGACGCCGACAGGGATTTCCAGTCACCGTGGTGCCGCCGTTCTATGAAAAGGGGATGCTGGTCAGTTCGACCAAAATCAGGCAACTCGTTCACGAGGGCCGGATGGTCGATGCCTGTCAGCTGCTCGGCCGGCCGTACCAGATTCGCGGTGTGGTCCAGGTCGGTAAGCGTCGAGGCGGCAAGGAGATCGGTTATCCCACCGCCAATCTGCAGGTCAACGAAGAGGATCTGATCCCGCGGATCGGGGTCTATGCGACCCAGGTCGTCTGTGACAAGGTCTGCTACGGTGGCGTGTTGAACATCGGCTACAATCCCACGTTCGATGAAGGGCGACTGGTTGCCGAGACGCATATTTTCGATTTCAACAAAGATATCTACGGCAAGCCGATCAGGCTGAATCTGCTGAAATTCATCCGCGACGAGCGGAAGTTTTCCGGGATCAGCGAGTTGGCCGAGCAGATCGGGCGTGACGTCCTTGCTGCTCGACGGTTTCTTGCCGCCGGTCAGCAGGGGTTGTCGACTTGTTGTGCAGCGGAAATCGAGCAGACGGATTAACCGGCTGATTTGTGATCGGTTTGGTTTTTCTGCTTGAAAGTGATCTCCAAGTGTCTATAGTGTTGCCGCAAAAAGAAGGGAACCTTGAGATTTTCAAGCTCCCCGGAAGTGCCACGACGATCGGCTGACCGGAGCATATCCCACGGCAGCCGGAATCATGCGGCAGTGCGCCTCGAACCCCGGCGGGTGGTTATGCGGTTCGAACAACTCTCTCCCTGTTGATAGGATGTCGATATGACTGAGCAGCTGAAAGAAGATTTGCCGGCGGTAATCGCCGAAAT
>JAZBPM010000041.1:0-4716 GCA_036351615.1 Desulfofustis sp. | reverse complement strand
GTTGTGGAAGAGCGACTTTCGTTTCAGTGAACCGGAACGGCGCCGTTTCCTCGATTGCTACCTCGATGAGCTTGGTAGTGTGCATCTGCGTCACAGTCTCGACGAGCGGCTGCGCATCAAGTTTCCGTTCGTGCTGTTGCGCGGCATATCCTGGTCGGCCATGGGCTGGGTTGCCTACCAGACCGATTACCACGGGGTAGGTAATGAAGATACCTGGCGGACCCTGCAGCGTTATCTCGATGCCGATTTTATCCGCTCCCTGTTTCAGCCATTGATCGAAGATGCATTCTGACCAGCCGACAATGTCTGCCGACTATCTGCTCATCTTTACCCGCCACCCCCAGCCAGGTCGCAGCAAGACCAGGCTGATCGGCGAATTGGGGCCGGAGGGGGCTGCCCGGTTGCAGCGACGGCTGACC
This sequence comes from Desulfofustis sp., assembly GCA_036351615.1. Classification (GTDB taxonomy): domain Bacteria; phylum Desulfobacterota; class Desulfobulbia; order Desulfobulbales; family Desulfocapsaceae; genus Desulfofustis. The sequence continues at coordinate 4,297 of JAZBPM010000041.1, read as the reverse complement.
GAACGCGTGGTCGATGAGGCAAGGCGGCTGGCCGCGCAGTATCCGGTTCAAGTCCAGGTCCATTTTTGCGGCGGCGACGAAGGGCAGCTGAGCGGCTGGCTCGGTCCGCTGGTCTACCGCCCCCAAGTGAAAGGGGACCTCGGCCGGAAGATGGGAGCGGCGATACGTGGTGCCATCGAGGAGATGGGAACGGCCGCCGGCTCGGTGGTGCTGATCGGCAGCGATATTCCGCAGATCGATGCGTCGTTGCTCCGGCAGGCCTTCAGGACCCTCGCCGGGCACGAGGTGGTGCTCGGCCCGAGCCGTGACGGCGGCTACTATCTTGTCGGCCTGGCGGCAGCGGCTGCCCCCCGGGTGCTGCCGCTGCTGTTTGACGAGATACGCTGGTCGACCGAGACGGTGTTGGCCGAGACCCTTGGCCGGCTCGGGGCGAGTGGCTGTTCGGTCCAACTGCTGCCGATGTTGCGCGATATCGATCGACCGGAAGACCTGGCACTGGTCAAGGAGCTAGGATTGTTGTGAGCCCAGCGCTGGCCGTGATCATTCCGGCACTCAACGAAGAGGAGCAGTTGCCGGCCACGCTGGACGCTCTGTCCGGTGAGCCGTCTCTGGAAATCGTGGTTGCCGACGGCGGCAGTACCGATACTACCGTTGCCCTGGCTCGGTCGGCCGGGTGCCGGGTGGTCGGCGGTCCGCCCGGGCGCGGGCGCCAGCTAAACATTGGAGTGGCGGCTAGTACCGCCGAACTGCTCCTCTTTCTTCATGCCGATACGCGGTTGCCGCCGGGGTTTGCCGCGACCGTCGAGCAGACCCTGGCTCGCCGGGAGGTGGCGCTCGGGGCCTTTTCCCTGGCGATTGACAGCAACGCTCCCAGTCACGTGCTGTTGGCCCGGCTGGCCAATCTCCGTTCCCGCTGGTTGTCGCTCCCCTATGGCGATCAGGCGCTGTTTACCACCAGAATGCGATTCGAGCAGGTGGGCGGTTTCCCGGAGATCGAGATCATGGAGGACTTCGTCTTTGTCAGGCGGATGAGACGAGTCGGCCGCATCGTCACGCTTCCCGAACGCGCCACGACGTCGGCCCGTCGGTGGCACAACCTGGGGGTCGTGCAGACCACGCTGATCAACCAATTGATCGTCTGCGGCTATGCTGCGGGGGTTAAGCCGGCTCGTCTGGCCCGCTGGTATCGTCGGCTTCGGGGAGTAGCCGGGCCGGTCGACAGACCGTGACGAGAAAAACACATTCCGGTCCCGCTACCGCTGTTCAATAACGGTCTCGGTCGTGGTATAATGGAACGTATGAGAAACGCAATCGATGTCGATGACAAGAACCAGACCTGTCTACGGATGAACGAGACGACGAGCCGTGCATACAGTTCCGCTGAAGAGCTGCTCAACAGCCTCTCCCATGGTTTCGGCCTGGTGATCAGCGCTCTCGGGGCAGGCGCGCTGATCACCCTGGCAGCGCTGTACGGCGATGTCTGGCAGATTGTCTCCGCCAGTATCTTCGCCGGCTCTCTGATCATGCTCTATGCGGCTTCGGCTACCTATCATGCGGCCCGTGATCCGCGAACCAAGCGGGCCTTGAAAATCTTCGATCACATTGCCATCTATTTTCTGATCGCCGGTTCCTATACCCCATTTCTCCTGGTGAATTTGCGTGGTCCCTGGGGGTGGAGCCTGTTTGGCGTCATCTGGGGGCTGGCGTTGTTCGGGACCGTTTTCAAGCTGTTTTTCGCTGAGCGTTTCAAGGTGTTGTCGCTGGTGCTCTACCTGCTGATGGGTTGGCTCGTGGTGGTTGCCGTCAATCCTCTTTTCGCCGAGTTGTCGCTGAAAGCCGAGATCTTTCTGGTTCTCGGCGGTGGGCTTTACACGCTGGGTGTCGTGTTCTACGCGCTGGAAAGAATCAAATTCATGCACGGCATCTGGCACTTCTTCGTTCTCTCCGGCTCGGTGATGCACTATTTTTCCATTCTCTTCGGTTGTATCCTGCTCACTCGAGGGTAGCGGATCGATAAGAGTCTGACGGTTGACCGGATTCAGGCAAAGATCAGATCGCTTTCCTGCCGGCGCAGTGCTCTTGCCTCCGCCTCCATCTTTTCGGTGACGTCACGAAGGTCTTCGCTTTGCCCCTCGATTTGTGGCAACAGCGCCAGGTTGAAGGCATGCTCTGCCTGGGTCAGGCGATTGCAGAACAGCAGGTAGTTCGACTTATTGTGGTAACCGGCCCTCACCAGTGCGGCGTGATTGTTGCCGCGAGCTGTGAGCAGAGCAGCATAATGATCGGTCAGCAGGATCATCCACTGGCGATAGAGGGGTTTTGCCGGATCAGGCAGCGAATCCGCTCTGGCGAGCAACGCCTCGATATCCACGGTTTTGTTTCGTTGTTGTGCTTCGATTGTCGCCTCCAGGGCCCGACGGCGGGAGACAAGGTAGTGGTCGGCGAAGCTTTTCAGCCCGCTGGTGTATTGCTTTAGTTTCCAGGCGTAAAAGACAAAGAAAATCGGTATGAAAATCATCCAGATAGGTGGAGTCGGTTTGTCCAGCACCTGGAGGGCGAGTTGTCTGGCCAACTCTTGCTCGCTGTCCCAAATATGTTGTTGCTTTTCCTCAAGAGACAAGGTGGTCATTGATGTTTCCCGCTGGGTTTAGGGCATCTGGTTGGGCTGATTGGCCGCGATACGAAGCGACATCTATCCCGAGTCTGGCAAATATCTTCTGCAAGGCTACCCTCGACAGTCCGGCGATCCGTGCGGCTTCGGAGACATTGCCTCCGGTTGCCGTCAGAAGCTGGTCGACATAGTTCGAGGTGAAGGTGTCGACTACCGCGGCCTTGGCGTCTTTGTAGGAATCCGGCGGCTGCCCGCTCCTGTGCTCGTCGGTGTCTTGGGCCTGCGGCAGATGGCTGGTATTGAAAACCCTGCGGACCAAGTCCATGTCTATCAGCTCTCCGGTGCAGAAGACCGATAGCCTTCTAATGACATTTTGAAGTTCACGGACATTTCCCGGCCAGGGGCGATTGCTCAGCCATTGCATGACGTCGGGAGTCATCTCCGGCTCGGGGATGCCGGCTTCTCTGCAGGCGCAGTGCAGAAGGTGTCTGGCCAGCAGTGGGATATCCTCGATTCGATCGCGAATCGGAGGAATGGTAATCGACAACACGTTGAGCCGGTAGAAGAGGTCTTCGCGAAACAAGCCGCTTTTCATGGCCGCTTCGAGATCTCGATTGGTTGAGGCGATGACCCGCACATCGACTTGACAGGTCTGGCTCGAGCCAATCGGCCGAACTTCTCCGTGCTGCAGGCAACGGAGCAATTTGGCCTGGATCGGAGGACTGATATCGCCGATTTCATCGAGGTGAATGGTGCCGCCATCCGCTGCGACGAACAACCCCCGATGGTCTCGATCGGCACCGGTGAAAGCCCCTTTGACATAACCGAAGAGTTCGCTTTCCAGAAGATTTTCCGGAATCGATGGACAATCGACAGCCAGAAACGGTTTGGCTGCTCGCGGTCCGAAGCGGTGAATCAATCGGGCCGTCATTTCCTTGCCGGTACCCGATTCCCCCCGTATCAGGACCGTGTATTCCGAACGGTCGACGGTGGTGATGGTGCTTCTCAAACGTTGGATCGCCGGTCCTTCTCCGACCAGCTCTTCACGCGTATCCTGGCGAATGACGACCTGCTGCAGCCGACTGTTTTCCCTGAGCAGCCGGCTACGCTCCAATCCTTTTTCGACGACCCGAAAGAGGTGTTCGGGTTCGATCGGTTTGGTCAGAAAATCGTAGGCACCATTGTGCAGCGCCTGTACTGCCGTTTCCACGGTTCCATAGGCACTCAGCACGACGACGCTGATGTCGGGATGATGTTTCAGGGTTTCGGTCAACAGATGCATGCCGCCCATCTCCGGCATGCGCAGATCGGTGATCATGAGTTGCGCCGGTCGCTCGGCCATCGCCTGCAGGGCCTGTTTCCCGCTGGTGCAGACAGTGACCCGGATGCGGGGAAAGGTTCCGGTGATAAGCCGGGCCAATCCCTGGGCAAAATCCTGCTCGTCGTCGACGATTACCATCCTGATGTCTATGGCTTCCTCCAAAGTTTGTGGTGATTTCATTTCGCTGCCTGTCATACCGCGGGTTCGGAAGAGGGGATTAACACGGTGAACCGTGCACCGCCCAAGGCGGCCGAGCGGCCGATTTCGATCCGGCCACCGACATCGCTGACGATACCATAACAGATCGTCAAGCCAAGTCCGGTGCCGGCGCCGATGTCCTTCGTCGAGAAGAATGGATCGAACAG
>JAZBPM010000040.1:0-2454 GCA_036351615.1 Desulfofustis sp. | reverse complement strand
TCCTGCTTTGGGCGATGATGACGTACCCCGGTCTACCGGACGCCGAACAACAGAACTACACCGAACAGCGTCAAGAGGTCATGGCCGCCTACCCGGAAATTATGGACGAAGAAGGTGGCGACGAGACAAAGCGCCAGGTCGGCGCAATCGATGAGCGGGCCGCTTTGCTGGCGGCCATCGACCGCGAAGAATCAGCCGCTGCGCTTCGTCATTCAGTGGCCGGCCGGATCGGCCTGGCCCTGGAATCCCTGTCCAGGCTCGCCGGCTTCGACTGGCGTACCAACATAGCCCTGATCGGTGGTTTTGCCGCCAAGGAAGTAATCGTTTCGACGCTCGGCACCGCCTATTCCATGGGGGATGTCGACGCCGAGGAGAGTGCCTCCCTGAGCAAGCGTTTGCAGCGATCGGACGACTGGAACCGGGTCGTCGCCGTTGCGGCGCTGGTCTTCATTATGTTCTACGCCCCCTGTTTCGTCACCGTGGCCTGTATTGCCAAGGAATCTTCCTGGCGCTGGGCCGCCTTCTCGATGACCTTCAACACCGTCTTTGCGTTCGGCCTGGCGGTTCTCGTCTATCAGGTCGGTACCATCCTCGGACTGGGCTGACCGCCCTGACTGACATGGCTTCGGGGTGGGCGCTGCAACAATCATCAGGCCGTATCCCGACAGCCGAAGATGGTGTTAACGAACGTTGCTGCCCAGCTCGGGCAGCAACGCAAAGAGAAGCAGCAAGGCCAATACGGCCAGCACCGCGGAAACCAGCCTGGTCAGCCACACCGAGCCGCGGCCTCGCTCCGGGCGGCTCCCCAGATGCAGGCTGACCAGGCGTTGCAACTCCTCCGGCGATGGCGGCAGTGACGGTTCCCGGTCGGTGCCGGTGCGGTCCGCCCGCGTGTCATCAGTCGTCCGACTACCGGACTGATCCGAATCCTCTGCTCTGCCCATCATTGTTCTCCTTCTCGCCGCCATACCGCCTGCGGACACCAGGCTCACACTTCAACGACGGCCCCGCCCCGGCGCGGATCACCGGCACCGCAACAACCGGGGACAACGCCATGTACTCCGCCGAAGTAGACATCCTGCCGGGACCAGACCCTGATCGGCGCCAACGCCGCAAGACACTTGACGACCGGCTCGGCGAGGCCCGGTTCAATCTGGATCATCGTACCGTCCCAGTGCAGTCGCGGCGCGCAAATCGCAGCAGCGACCGACCGCCGGCTGTCGACAACCTCGCAGATAACCCGAACCAACGCCGTTCTGATCCGTTTCGAACCGCCGCTGCCGACCACCAGAATAACCCGACCATCGCGGCAGAGCAGTGACGGAGACATCATAGACAGCACCCGTCGGCCAGGGGGATCGGCATGAAAGCCGCCGGGATGAAGGTCATCTTCACCCATCATATTGTTGAGCATGACCCCACTGCCCGGTGCAAAATATCCCGATCCCTCGCCGTTGGAGCAGGTCATCGAAGCGCAGTTTCCCCAGCGGTCGGCGATACTGATATGGGTGGTGCCCCGGGAGAACAGCGGAGCCTCGCCGTCCGCCGATAGCCGAGCCGCATCGTCGATCACCGCCTCCTCCCGGAGGGCATCGATGCGGCGTTGCACATCCACCAGCCGGGCCAGCCGCTCTGCTTCGTCATCATCACCGTCGGCGCCAGCCTCCTGTTCGAGCATTGCCAGTGACCGACCGATCAAGGTGCCGCCCAGAGACGGCCGGGCCGCGGTCACCAGCTCGTGATCGCGGTAGGGAAATCGCAGCGGCGCTCGTTCATGTACCTGGTAGCGGGCCAGGTCCTGCCTGGTCAGCAAGCCGCCCTGAGTTTCCATGTCACGATCGATCGCCGCCGCCAGTTCACCGTGATAGAAACCTCGGCCGCCTTCGACGGCCACCCGTTCGAGAAACCCAGCGTACTCAGAATTGACCAAACGATCCCCCGCCTGCAGCAACACCCCGTCGGGTGCATACAAGGCCCGACCGGCACCGCTCCTGGTCATGATCGGCTCAAGCAGCGAGAGAAAATGCGCCTGCTGCCGGTTGACGACATGGCCGAGAGCGGCTTGCTTTCCCGGTTCAACCAGCTCCACGAGAGACATGCGCCCCAATCGCTGCCGGATATGCAGCAACCCCTGAAGCGTGCCCGGCACGGCAACGGCGCCGAGACCGACGATGAACTCCTGGGATGAATCGGAGAATTGAACGGCAACCGGCGTAAAATCGAGGTCCTCGCGCGGTAACCGGCGTCCGGCGCCGGGGGTGTCGACAAAAAAGTCGAAAAACAGATCCTGGCCGAATTGCTCGCTATGGCCGACCAGCAGCCCGCCGCCGCCAAGGCTGGTGAGCGTCGGTTCAACCACCGCTGAAACGAATCCGGCAGCGACCACCGCATCAAACGCGTTACCACCGGCCCTTAGGATCTCCGCCGCCGCTTCGCTAACCAGTGGATGACCCG
>JAZBPM010000039.1:0-2574 GCA_036351615.1 Desulfofustis sp. | reverse complement strand
GCATGGCCGAACTGGCGGAAATCCTCGGTATCGAGATCAACGAGTTCGGCTTTTTTGCCACCAGCCCGGAAAATCCCATCGATACGAGCCGGGAGGGCATCTTTGTCTGCGGCTGCGCCCACAGTCCAATGGATATCCCCGAATCGGTAGCTCAGGCGAGCAGCGCCGCGTCCCGGGCGGTGCAGACGGTAACGCACGCGAATCTTCTCACGGTTGCATAACCAGATGGCCAGGAACATGAAAAAGGATCAAGCCAACAGCGAAGACCTGCGCATCGGCGTCTTTATCTGCGACTGCGGCTCAAATATCGCCGGACACCTCGACTGTTCGTCGGTCACCGAGTACGCGGCCACCCTGCCGGGCGTCGTCTACACCAAGGAAAATCTCTACACCTGTTCCGAGTCGGGGATCCACGAGATCCAGGACGCGATCAAAAAACACGACCTCAACCGGGTGGTGGTCGCCTCCTGTTCGCCGCGCACCCATTTCCCGCTCTTTTCCAGCTCGTGCGCACAGGCCGGCATGAACCCCTATCTGTTCGAGATGGTCAATATCCGCGACCAGTGTTCCTGGGTGCACATGGGCCAGCGCGACATCGCCACCGACAAGGCCAAGGACCTGGTGCGGATGGGCGTGGCCAAGAGCGTCGGGTTGGAACCACAGCAGGAGATCGAGTCGTCGCTGGTGCGCAAGATCCTTGTCATCGGCGGCGGCATCGCCGGGCTCTCGGCCGCCCAGGCCCTGCGCGGCATGGGTCTTGAAGTGCTGCTTGTGGAGCAGGACAACGAGTTGGGCGGCCTACTGCGCCACCTCAACGTGCTGGACGACGGCGCCAGTGCCGCCGACCAAGTCGCCGCACTGGCGGCGCGGGTCTCGGCCACCGACGGCATCACCGTGCTGAGAGGTGCACGGGTTACCGCAATCAGCGGCTATATCGGCAACTTCAGCGTGACCGTCAAGCAGGACGATCGGCAGATAGAGGAAACGATCGGCTGCATCGTCGTTGCCACCGGGGCCATTCCGCTCCGTGAAGACGGCCTGCTCGGTTACAACGGCACCACGGTGATCACCCAGATGGAACTGGAACAGCGACTCAAAGAGGGTCCGCTCCATGCGGCCCGGATCGTGATGATCCAGTGCGCCGGCTCCCGCAACGAGGAGCGGGAGTACTGCTCGCGGATCTGCTGCGCCACCGCGGTGAAAAACGCGATGCTGATCAAGCGCAGTGCGCCGCTGGCCACGGTCCGCATCCTCTATCGCGACATGCAGATGTATGGCGACGTCAAGGAGAAGATGCTCTGGGACGCCCGAGGAATCGGGGTTGGCTTCGAGGTCTACGATGGTGACCGGCCGATCCAGGTCGAGGAAGGCAAGGTGGTCTTCCACCAGGCCGTGCTCGGCGAGACCAAGGAGCTGCCCTGCGACCTGGTAGTTCTCGCCACACCGCTCGTGCCGCGCCCGGAGAGTGCTGACGTGGCCGGCCTGATGCGGGTGCCGACCGACAAGAACGGCTTTTTCCTCGAGGCGCATGCCAAACTGCGGCCGCTCGATTTCGCCGCCGACGGCATCTTTGTCTGCGGCAGCGCCCGTTTTCCGGCTACCTCCGTCGAGGCGCGGACCCAGGGTATCGGTGTCGCCTCCCGGGTAGGGGCTATCCTGTTCAAGGACAAGCTGGTCAAGAGCGCCATCGTCGCCAAGATCGACGAGACCTCATGCGTTGGCTGCATGGGCTGTCTCAACGTCTGCCCCTACGAGGCGATCAAGTACGACAGCAGCAAGCGTGTCTGTGTGATCCAGGAGATCCTGTGCAAGGGCTGCGGCAATTGCGCCGCGACCTGCCCGTCGCACAGCGTCAACCTGAGCGGCTATAAACCGGAACAACTGCTGGCCCAGTTGCGGGCATTGTAGAAACCGGAGGCGGTGCCGCTGATGGTACCTCCTCATTCAATCTTTACCGACAGGGAAACACCCCATGACCAACGACACATTCGAACCCAAGATCGTCTGTTTTCTCTGCACCTGGTGAGCATACGCCGCTGCTGACCTGGCTGGGGTCAGTCGTTTGCAGTACCCGGCGAATGTTCGCACGGTCCGGGTAATGTGTAGTGGCAGTGTGTCGCCGCACCACGTCCTGCTCGCCTTTCAGCGCGGGGTCGACGGGGTCTTTGTCGGCGGCTGACACCTCGGCGAATGCAATTACCTGTACGGTAATTATTCCGCCCAGAAACGTGTCATCATGTTGCAGGAAATGCTCGGCTTCAGCGGCATCGAGAAAGAGCGGCTGAAGGCTGGTTGGGTATCGTCGGCAGAAGCGCCGGAGCTGGTGCACGAATTCAATTCGTTTATCAAAACGATACGCGACCTGGGGCCATCGCCCCTGAAAAAAGATTACCGCAAAGAACTGGTGTAATCGTAGATCCTTCCATGCGTGGTGTCTCGATGATTGACGCAATACGAACAAAGGTAACCGAACTCCTGGAAACGGGAAAAATCGACGGCTTTCTCGGCCTGGCCCGGCAACACGGTCATTTCGCCCCGCACCTCTACCAGCGCGGCGACGACCTCTCCGAAATG
>JAZBPM010000038.1:0-3479 GCA_036351615.1 Desulfofustis sp. | reverse complement strand
CCGGACATCCTGTTCATGGACGAACCACTCTCCTCGCTCGATGCGCTGACCCGGGAACGGTTGCAGAATCTGATCGTCGACATCCGGCAAGCCAAGCGGATCAGCACGGTTTTGGTCACCCACTCCATCGAAGAGGCCGTCTTTCTCGGGCGCACGATCATCGTGTTGTCCGGAAGACCGGGGCGAGTTCTGCAAATCATCGACAATCCCGACGCGGACACCGGCAATTTCCGACAGAGCGACACGTTTTTCCAGCGCTGTATCGCGGTCCGGCAAACCCTGGCAGGAGAGGTCGATGGGCCGCACGCGTGATACCTTTTTTGCCCTGCTGGTCCTGGTCGGCCTGTGGGAGATCTGTGCCCTGCTGCTCGACTCGATGGCCTTGCCCGAACCGTGGGTCGTCCTGCTGGATCTCTTTGCCGCCCTTGCCGGCGGGAATCTGCTCGACGATCTGGCGATTTCGGCGATTCGGGCCCTGCTCGGCCTGTTGCTGGCGGTTGCGGCGGCAGTCCCGCTCGGCCTGGCGATTGGTGCCGAAAAACCGCTGCGCAAACGGTTATCGCCGTTTATCTATCTGCTTTACCCGATACCGCACGTGGTGCTGCTGCCCTTGATCATCATTTTGCTTGGCATCGGCAATCTGTCGAAAATATTCCTGATTGCCCTGATCGTCTTTTTCCAGATCCTGGTCACCACACGGGACGCCGCAATGAACATCAACCGCAACTACTACTATTCCATGCAGACCCTGGGGGCATCACGCCTGCAGGTTTATCGCCACGTCATCCTGCCGGCGTGCTTGCCGAAGATCCTGACGGCATTGCGCATCTCGGTCGGCACCTCGGTGGCCATCCTTTTCTTCGTCGAATCCTTCGCCACCACGAGAGGTCTCGGCTATCGCATTATGGATTCCTGGGGACGGGCCGATTACGTCGCCCTCTATACCGGTATCTGCAGCATGGCGCTGCTCGGTTTTACGCTCTACCTGATCCTGGATCGGCTTGAGAGAAGAATCTGTCGCTGGAATCGTACCGGCTGACGCCGGCGGGCAGGCGCGCTGCTACTGCCAACGGACCGGGCGGTCGGCCAGCCGTTACCGTATCCTGCGTCTCCCCCCTGACTGAAAGGTTGACCGCCGGCTGCGGACGCCCTGTTTACGATCCTTCGGGCTGAAGAATCAGGAACGGACGGGTTGAAAGCTACCGGAGGACAGGTTAAAACCTGTCCCGCCGTTGATCGAGAAAGGGTGCCCCGGCCAGAGCTTCGTTGATGGTTGCCGACAGCTCCGTCAGCCGATACGGCTTGCCGGCGATGCCGCAAAACCCGTACTCCTGGTAATTCTCGAGGACGCCATTGGTGGAATAACCGCTGGAAACGATAATCCTGGCCGTCTCATCCAACGCCAGGATGCCGGCAGCCGCCTTCTCGCCGCCGAGCCCGCCGGGCACCGTCAGATCCATCAGTACAACATCAGGCGGCCGTCCCTCGGACAGACACCGGCGATATATATCGATCGCCTGGCCACCGTCGCCGGCCATGAGCACCTCATAACCAAGATGTTCGAGCATTGATCCTGCCACATCACGAACCATCTCCTCGTCATCCATGACGAGGACCAGCCCCGACGAAACGGTATCATCCTGTGCCGCCGTCAAGGCCGGAGACGGCGGTGATGCTGCCGCTGTTTCGTCGGACCGGGCCGGAATGTGAAGCGTGAAGGTCGTCCCGGCTCCGGGGGATGATTCAACGTCGATCGCCCCGCTGTGCTTACGAATGATCGAGTGGACGATGGCCAATCCAAGCCCGCTCCCTTTGGAGCTATCCATCTCTTTGGTGGTAAAATAGGGGTCGAAGACCCGCTTCAAATGCTCTCTGGCGATACCGTGCCCCTGGTCGGCGATATCGATTCTGATGTAATCACCGGCCAGCAGCGCTCCCATGCCATCTCTGCCGATCCGCTCATTCCGACAGCTAATCTTTATCACGCCGCCGTCCGGCATGGCTTGGTCGGCGTTCACCACGAGATTCTGGAAGACCTGACCGATTTGGCCGCTATCAACGTCCGCCGCCCACAAAGATTCGGGAATATCAAGGTGACATCGGACATTGCTGCCGTGCAGAACGAATTCAACCACTTCAGCCAAGATGGTCCGCAAATCGGTAACACTGCGAATCGGATCACCGCCCTTGGCAAAGGTCAGCAGCCGCTTAGTCAGATCCCGGGCTCGGTTGGCGGCATTTTCCGAGAGACGCAGAAAGTTTTGGATCGCGTGATCGGAGGGAAGCTGCCGGCGAGCCAGAGCTGTATTGCCCATGATCACCGTTAGCAAATTATTGAAATCGTGAGCGATACCTCCAGCCAACACACCGATCGATTCAAGTTTTCTCACCTTCAACAACTCATCTTCGATCTGCTGCCGCTCGGTAACATCGAGCAACGTGCCGTGCAGGTTGCCGGTAATCCTACTGCCGACCTTCGCATATTTCCATCGCGTCGTAACGGCACACCGCGAGTCGTCCTTGCGGCGCAGGGAAAAATCGATCTCAAAGATCCGGGCCGACGGTGTCAGGTGCAGAAAAAACCGCTGGACTTTCTCCCGATCGGCCGCATCAACCCGCTCTAAGAATTCTTGCCAGCCGGCCGAGATCTCAACGGGGGTAAAACCGAGAATTCGATAAAACCCGTCGCTCCACTGCCACCGGGCGGTTTGCTCATCCCAGGTGCACGAGCCGAAATTGGCGATCAGCTGGGCCTCGTTGAGCGAATCGAGGCTCTGCCTGAGGGCCGATTCAACGGTCGTTCGCTGCCTGACAAAACATTGCAGGGCGTGGGCCATGTCGGTAATCTCGTCTTTCCCCTCCAGCGAGATCTCCGCATCCATTCCCATTGCATGCTGGTCCATTGCCGTTTTGAGAGACATGATCCTGCTGATCAGGCGTCGCCCGACATAATGCCAGCCAATGGCAACGCTGACCAGCACGACGACGACAATCAGCAGCAGCTGAATAAAGCCCGCCAGCGCCAGCATCGCCTGCAGGGCCTGCGAATCATCCGCTGCGGTCTCGCGCAGACGCATGGTCAGGGTATGAGCGCGATTGGCAAACAATTGCGCCAGCGCATGCGATTCCGTAGAGAGCCGGGCTGCAGCGGCACGATCGTTAATCTCCGAGTCGCGCAGGGAGAAAATCGACGCCGGGCCAAAGCCGAGCTGGTAAAGATCTAATGCCGCCCGAAGCACTCGGTCCCGTTCCGGGGTGATCGGCGCCAAAACCAGCTGCAACCGTTCGAACACCGGGGCCAATTGTTCATAAGAATATTGCAGGTCCGTGACTTTCTCCGGGGACCTGGCAATTTCCGCCTCCAGCAGAAGGCTGTAGGCCTGAAACGTAATTGCTGTAATTTCGTGATTTGCCCACATCTCACCAACCGCCGAACTAACCAGGGAGTCAAAGCCGATGCGAAACGCATTGCGCAGTGG
>JAZBPM010000037.1:0-2040 GCA_036351615.1 Desulfofustis sp. | reverse complement strand
TTTCTTTCGGCCTTGCGATCGGCAGCCCACTTTTCGATCCGACTGTGAAAGACTTCATAGAACATGAGGAAAAAGGGGCCGGTCAACAAAGCCCAAAACAGTTGCCCCCCAAGTCGCTTGGAAAACAGGGGGGCCGAAATCCCGCTGGGTGTCTGCATGAAAAGCACCGCTGCGAAAAGAATCAGTTCAATGAAAACGGCGATCGGCACGACAAACATCACCAGCGCGCTGGTGCGGACCTGAAGGTAGCGCATCCCCCACCTGATGCCGGCAAATATCCAAAGATACGCAGTCAGGTATAGTCCGAAAGGGGCGCCGGAAAGGTTGTCCATGACAAAGCCTACGCAGATAATCACTGGAACGCTCTCTTTGATCGACCGATAAAGGCCGAGATAGGCAACAAAGGTGACCAGCAGATCGTAGACGTCTTCGAAGACCGCGATGTCTGCTATGATCGTGGTTTCCAGCACCACCAGGGTCAGACAGACCAGCGCGTAGAAGAGATAAGTCATGGAACCTCGGTTCCTGGAGGCGTCGGTGGATTCAAAATCACCAATACCTCCTCGAGGGTTTCAAAATCGGCATACGGCATGACCGTGACTTCCTGAAAAATGCCGGCGGTCCGTTTGACCACCCCGGAAACCTGCCCCACCCTCAGCCCTTTTGGAAAAACAGCGTCAAGCCCGGAAGTCACGACGGCATCTCCAACCTGGACATCGTGTTTTCGCAGCACATACTTAAAAAGGCACCCGCTGTCGATGGCTCCGGCCACGATACCGCGGGCCCTCGTTCGCTGCACAAGAGCGTCGACGGCGCTGTTCTGGTCGATGACCAGCAGCACCTTCGAATAGTTTCCCGCCAACTCGATCACTTGCCCGACAACCCCCTCGGGGACAACGACCGGCAAGCTTTTGGTCAGCCCGTCTTTAAGGCCCTTGTCGATGATGATGGTTTTGAACCAGGGGGAGGGGTCCTTGCCGATAACTTCGGCGGCGACTACTCGGCGAGCGGTCTTTTGCTGGAACTCGAGCAACTGCCTCAGCCGCTGGTTGGAAAGGGCCACCTCCTCGAGCCGGCGGTTCTCTTCCCGGCTCTTGCGCAGCGCATGCTTCAATTCTTCGTTTTCCCGGACGACGCCGACGAGCATGAAGTATCGCTGCCAGATATCGCTGAAAAAACGGGCGGTGCCGACGACTGCAGTCTGGAACGGCGCGGTCAGGGCAATGGCGATCCGCCCGGGCCCAAAAGAGGGATAGCGGGTGCTGGTAACGGAGAGAATGATGATGTTGACGGCGATCAACAAAATGACGCCGACGATCATCACCGTTTTTTTGGAAAACATCGAATTAGGTGATCACGACCTGTTTGAGGATTTCGATGCTGTCGAGCGCCCTGCCACAGCCCAATACGACCGTGGTCAACGGATCTTCGGTCACCGTGATCGGCAACCCGCTCTCCTCCCGCAGCAGCTTGTCCAGGTTTTTGAGCAATGCGCCTCCGCCTGTCAAGACGATGCCCCGGTCGACGATGTCTGCAGCCAGTTCGGGCGGCGTCTGCTCCAGGGCGATCTTGGCCGTCTCCACGATCGCATCGATCTGCTCGGAGATGGCCACCCGAATCTCCTCGGAGTCGATGGCAAGAATCTTCGGTATCCCCGAGACCAGGTCTCTTCCTTTGACCTCGATGGTTTCCAGATGCTGGGGATCGGGGTAGGCGTTTCCAATGGTGGTCTTGATGATTTCCGCCGTACGCTCCCCGATGAGCAGGTTGTATTTGCGTTTGATGTACTGAATGATCGCCTGGTCCATCTTGTCTCCGGCCACCCGCATCGATCGGCTGTAGACGATGCCGGCCAGGGAGATGACCGCCACCTCGGTCGTTCCGCCGCCGATGTCGATGACCATGTTGCAGGTCGGCTCGGTAATCGGCAGTCCGGCGCCGATGGCGGCGGCCATCGGCTCCTCGATCAGGAAAACTTCACGCGCACCGGCCGACTCAGCCGATTCCCGCACGGCGCGCTTTTCCACCTGGGTGATCCCG
>JAZBPM010000036.1:0-6799 GCA_036351615.1 Desulfofustis sp. | reverse complement strand
ACGGCGGCTCCTTGGTTTCAACGTTGTCTTCGGTCAGTATCGACCCGTGCAGTTCCCCTTTCCTGTCTCCCATCTCGTTTTTCGTCTCGTCTCGATTCTTCCGGTTACGACTTTGTAATGGGAACCTTGAAAAATTGTCATTTCGCCCAAGCTCATCGTTGCGCAATCAAATTTTATCCTCGGAATATCTTTTATATGCCTGCGGTAAAATTATCCTGCGCGCCTCGATCTTGAACGAAATTCCGAATTTTTCAAGCTCCCCTAATGTCTGAACTAACAATAATCCCGATCAAACGCTTTTCAACAGATCATCTCGTCGGCGGACGCGGTGAGGCCGCTGCCGTTATTGTGACGAGCATCTCCTCAAGGATGATATGCGCCGGCAGCGGCGCCCCTTTGATTCTGAACTCCGCTTCCAGCAGACGGGTCAGTCCGTGCTTCAGGGTCGGTAGCGACCAGTCCGCGGCCTTACTGAAGCTCATGAACAGAGCGTATGGGTGCCCGGTGAGCAGCTCCGGCCACCGGCCACCATCCTTGAGGGCCGGCAGGTAGCTGCTTTGAAACTGGGAGCTGCTCATCGAGCGGCTCCAGGCCGGTTGCGGCAGGAGTTGCAGGGATTTGAAAATGAGCAGGCGGCGCAAAAAGTTACGCAGGGTGGCAATGATGGCCAGCGCGTGAATGCCGTCACGCAGCAGATGATGCAGGATAATCAACGCCTGTGACGTGTTGCGGGCGGCCACGGCTTCGCTTAATTCGAATACCGCTTCTTCCCTGGTACGGCCGATCAGCAGGTCCAGATCGGCTCCGGTGATCCGGGTTCGCTCATCGGCAAAGAGCGCCAGCTTCTCCACCTCCCTGACCACCGCAATGGGATGACAGCCGATGCGTTCGAAGAGTTGTTCGAGAACCTGCGGTTCGATAGTCTTGCCCAATTCTTTCAGCGTGGCCGCGGCCAACTCCCTGACGATTCCTTTCTGCTGATCCTGGGCCGCCCGCGAAGCACCTTCGGCGATGCTGCAGTCGATCACCTGACCATGTTTTTTGATGGCGTTATAAAGCCGCTTGCGTTTGTCTACGGTTTCCGCGAGCAGCAGCAGGATATTGCGACCGGGCAGGCCGTTTTCGATGGCCGTGATCAGCCGCTCGGTGGCATCACCGCTTCCGGCCGGGGCCGACGGACGGTGTCGGGCGAGAATTTCATCAGCCCAGGCCGGATTGTCGGCCGGTCGCGAAAAGCCGAAAGCGTTCTGCCATTGCTGCTCGGACAGCGCCGCAAAGATGCCCGGCTGTTCGTCGGTCAACGCGGCAAGGGCGAGCAGTTGCGCCAGATAACGGGCACTGCTCTCTGTCTTGTTGTCCTGGTGGGCTTTATGAGCCTTATCCCAGAGCTCCGGGCCGACGGCCCGGGAGAGAAAGAGCCGGCTGTCGCTGACCCGGTAGATCTGCCAACCCGGCAGTAAACTCAAACTCTGCAGACGGGAGAGGATCCGAGCCGGGTCTTCAGCCGCGCCGTCGATGGCGTGGCTGGTACCGCCGCCGTGCTCGAGGAAGGCCTGCTCGATGGAGGCGGCCGCTTGCCGGCAGAGGTATCGTTCGCCGCAGCAGAGATAGGTCTGTTTCGGGGCACCGCCAGTGATCTCGTCGAGGATGGTGCCGAGGTCACTTCGTTTATGCACTGCCATCAATTCACCTTTCGGGTGCGGGGGGACGCCATATCGTACCGAACAGCCCGGTGGCTCGGAGGTGGGAACCTGCCGGCCGGTCAGTGATGCACCGATCTGTCCGGCGCGTATTCCGGCCGCACCGTGCTCGATCCGCACGTATGGTAGCCGTGTCCTGACGATAATTCAACAGCGAAGAACGGACCTGCAGCCGGAGCGTGCAACTCCGGCTGTACGGGGTCAGCGGAGGCTATCGTTGAAGGCTTGCAGGATATCGTTGCCCGGGCAGAGCTCTTTCTCTCCAAGCCGGTTGAGCGGTGTTGCGATCGTGTTGTTGATATCGTGAAAGTCGCTGCTGTCGGGATTGAGGAACAGAATACCGGTTAGTACCTGGGATGCGCTCCTGGCCTGCAGGAGCGCATTGATCGCCTCTTGCCTGTTGGTAATGATTTCTTTGTCTTCCCGCTTGTAGAGGCTGATCATCGAGCCGTCGTGCAGGGTCACCGGGATACTCGAACCGTGCTGGTAGTCGGTGGTGATTTCTTGGCGGAGCGGGATGAAGTCGAAGGTGTTGGTGATTTCCATGTGCTCTCGGACCCAGGAATAGCTCTTCGTCGATGTCGGCGCATTGTTGAAGGTGACGCAAGGGGAGACGACGTCGACGAACGCCAGTCCTTTATGGGCGATCGCTGCCTTGAGCATCGGTACCAGTTGTTTCTTGTCCCCGGAGAAGCCGCGGGCAACAAAGCCGGCTCCGAGGCCGAGGGCCAGCTCGCAGAGATCGATCGATTCCAGTGCCACCGGGTCGCCTTTCCGGCTTTTCGAGCCCTTGTCGGCAGTCGCCGAATCCTGCCCTTTGGTCAGGCCGTAGCAACCGTTGTTCATGACGATGTAGACCATGTTCAGGTTGCGGCGGACGACATGGGTAAATTGGCCCATGCCGATGGAAGCGGTATCACCGTCCCCGGAGACACCCAGGTAGATCAGTTCGCGGTTGGCCATGTTGGCTCCGGTGGCCACCGACGGCATCCGGCCGTGTACCGAGTTGAATCCGTGTGAGCGGTTCAGGAAATAGGCCGGAGTTTTCGATGAACAGCCGATGCCGGACAGTTTGACGATCCGGTGGGGCTCGATCGACATCTCGAAAAATGCGGTAATGATGCTGCTGACGATGGAGTCGTGGCCGCAGCCGGCGCACAGGGTCGAGATCGACCCTTCGTAGGCCGTGCGCGTGTAGCCGAGCTGATTCTTGTGGGCCTCGGGGTGACGGAAGGTTGGACGTGTGTAGCTCATGACAGTCCCTCCGGGGCTCCCGCCAGATTGCTGGCGGGGATGGCCTGTCTGGTGCCAAGCAGGGCGGAGTGGATCTGGTTGGTGATCATCCGGGCGGTAATCGGCAGGCCGTTGAAATTGGTTACCGGCTTCAGTTTGCCCGGCGCTACCTGGCATTCGCCGGCGAGTAGGATGCGCATCTGGGCGTCGCGGTTCTGTTCGATGATGAAGACCGTATCGTGGCGGTCGATGAACTCAAAGACCTCCTTTTGGAAGGGAAAGGCCTTGATGCGCATGCTGTTCAGGATGATGCCGCTTTCCTTCAGACGATCAAGGGCTTCCAGGGCGGCCGCTGTCGTCGAGCCGTAATAGATCACGGCGCAGTTTCCCCGGTCGTCGCGAATGGCGCATTCCGGCAGCGGCACCAGGCAGCGGGCCGTTTCCCACTTGTTGAGCAACCGTTTCATGCCCCGCTCATAAGCGGCGCTCTCCTCGGTGTAGGCGGCGTATTCGGTGTGCGAGGTGCCGCGGGTGACATAGGCGCCTTTCTCAGGGTGAGTGCCGGGCAGTGTACGGTAGCAGATGCCGTCCCGGTCGATGTCGAGATAGCGTCCCCATTTTTTTTCCAGCCGGTCGAGCTCGTCGGCGCCAAGCACCTTGCCGCGGTCATAGCGCCGCTCGTCCGGCCAGCTGAGCGGTGCGCTGAGATGATCGTTCATGCCGAGGTCCAGGTCGCTCATGACGATGACCGGGGTCTGCAACCGATCGGCCAGATCGAAGGCATCGGCGGTCATCGTAAAACACTCGTTAGGGTCGGCGGGCACCAGCAATACATTGCGGGTATCGCCGTGGGAGGCGTAAGCACAGGCCAGCAGGTCAGACTGTTGCGTCCGGGTGGGCATACCGGTGCTCGGGCCACTGCGCTGGACATCGATCAGCACCACCGGGATTTCGGCAAAGTAGGCCAGGCCGAGAAATTCCGCCATCAGCGAGATGCCGGGGCCCGACGTGGCGGTAAAAGAACGGGCGCCGTTCCAGCCGCCGCCGATGGCGATACCGATCGCCGCCAGCTCGTCTTCCGCCTGGACCACCGCATAGCGCCGCTGACCGGTATCGGGATCGATTCGGTAGCGGCCGGCGAACCGCTCAAAGGCCTCGATCACCGACGTCGACGGGGTGATCGGGTACCAGCCGGCAACCGTCGCCCCGGCGTAAAGCGCGCCGAGTGCCGTGGCGCTGTTGCCGTCGAGCAGGACTCGGTCTCCAACCACAGCCGAGGGCCGGATGGACAGTGCGCAGCTATCGCGGTGCTGTTCACGGGCATACTGGAAACCGATCTCGATGGCGGTAACGTTTGGTTCAGCCAGTTTCGGCTTTTTCGCGAATTGTCGCTGAACCGCCTCGACGACCGGGTCGAGACCGATGTCGAGCAGGTGGGCGAGCGCGCCGATGTAGATGATGTTCTTCATCAACTGGCGGACCCGGTTGTCGCTGAAGGCTTCGTTGCACAGCCGGGTCAGTGGGATGTCGATGATCGTCAGGTCGTCGCGCTGGAAACTCTCGGGTAGCGGTCTGGTCGAATCGTAGAGGAAATAGCCGCCCGGCTCGACCATCCGGTAATCTTCCTCCATGGTCTGGCCGTTGACCGCGACGACAAAATCGGCGCCGCCCCGGCGCCCGAGATAGCCCCGTTCATTGACGCGCACCTCGTACCAGGTGGGCAATCCCTGGATGTTCGACGGGAAAACGTTTTTCGGGCTGACCGGCACGCCGAGACGATAGACGACCTTGGCAAAGAGATTGTTGGCGCTGGCCGATCCGGAGCCGTTGACGTTGGCGAAACGGATGACGAAATCGTTGATACGGGCGATTTTCTTCATGAGTCTCCGGCAAGTGCGGATTGATAGACGAATTTGACCATTGTCCAGGCCGCGGTCGGGCAGCGTTCGGCGCACATCCCGCAGTGCAGGCAGACATCCTCGTCCTTGACCATGACCCTGCCGGTCGGCAGGGTTTCCGAAATGTAGAGATCCTGGGTTTTGTTGCGGGCCGGCACCAGGAGCTGCTCTCGGAGTTCGTCCTCTTCGCCGTTGTCGGTGAAATTGATGCAGGTCGTCGGGCAGATGTCCACGCAGGCATCGCATTCGATACAGAGGGCATAGTCAAAAACGGTCTGCACGTCGCAATTGAGGCAGCGTTTCGCCTCGGTCTTGCCGACAGTCGAAGGAAAGCCGAGTTCCACCTCGATAAGCCGGTCGTGCAGCGACTTGGCCTTGTCGACGGTGGGCACCACCTGACGACCGTCTTCGATGACCTGGCTGTCATAGATCCAGTCATGGAAACCGAGCTTCTGATCTGCCAGAGAGACAGCCGGCGCCGGTCGCCGATGCAGGTCCTCGCCACGGCAGAACAGGTCGATGGAGATCGCCGCCTGGTGACCGTGCTCGACGGCGATGATAATATTGCCCGGCCCGAACGCCGCATCGCCGCCGAAAAAAACCGAAGGAACGCTGGACTGCAGGGTGTTCGGGTCGAGCTCCGGCAGTCCTTTGTCGTTGAACTGAATGGCGCTGTCCGGGGCGATGAACGGGAAGGCATTTTGCTGACCGATGGCCAGCAGGACCTCGTCGCAGGGCAAAAACACCGGTTCTTCCCCGGTGGAGACGAGCCGGCGCCGTCCGTTTTCGTCGTAGTGGGGTTCGACCCGGTCAAAACGCATACCGACCAGGATACCGTCGTCGACCACGAATTCGAGCGGGACATGATTGTCGATGATCGGTATATCCTCGGCCATGGCGTCCTCGATCTCCCACTCCGAGGCTTTCATTTCTGATTGCGGGCTGCGCACTACCACCGTGACGTTCTCTCCACCGAGTCGTCGGGCGGTGCGGCAGCAGTCCATGGCGGTATTGCCGCCGCCGAGTACCAGCACCCGCCGGGAAATGGATTCGACATGACGAAAGACGACACCGGCCAGCCAGTCGATACCGATGTGCACGAACTGATCAGCCTCGCTGCGGCCGGGCAGGTCGGGCAGATCCCGGCCGCGAGGGGCGCCGGTACCAACGAAGACAGCGTCGTAGCCCTGCTCGATGAGATCCTGCAGGTCGGCAACGTAGGTGTTGAAATGGGTGGTGATGCCGCCTCGGTCGAGGATATAGCCCATTTCCGTGTCGATCACCTCTTCGGGCAGCCGAAAGGAAGGGATCTGGCTGCGGATGAAGCCGCCGGCCTTGGACTGATCATCGTAGAGATCGAGTTCATAGCCGAGCAGGGCGAGATCGCGGGCCACCGTCAATGAGGCCGGCCCGGCACCGACCAGGGCCACGCGTTTACCGTTTTTTTCCCGGGGGACCGGCGGGAGCAGCGGCAGGACGTCATCGCGGTGATCGGCCGCCACCCGTTTGAGGCGACAGATGGCCACCGGATCCTCCTCGACGCGTCCGCGCCGGCAGGCCGGCTCACAGGGACGGTCGCAGACCCGGCCGAGAATACCGGGGAAGACATTGGAGTGCCAGTTGAGCAGGTAGGCGTCGGTATACTGTTCGTGGAGGATCAGGCGAATATATTCGGGTACCGCCGTATGTGCGGGACAGGCGAATTGGCAGTCGATTACTTTGTGGAAATACTCGGGGTTCTTGATATTCGTCGGCTTCACGGTGAGCTGCTCGCGGTTGGTGGCGATGATCGGCCTGGGGCGCCGGCCGGTCGGTTCAAAAACGGTACCGTCACTGTCATGAGCCTTTTGCAAAACTTGGATTTTCGTTCAAAATCAAGGCATGCGAAAAATTTTACCGCAGGCATATACATGATATTCCGAGGATAAAATTTTGAGCATAACGCAGAGTTTGGGCGAAAAGATTGTT
>JAZBPM010000035.1:0-9461 GCA_036351615.1 Desulfofustis sp. | reverse complement strand
TTTTCCGGGATCGGATGTGTCCCGATCACCACCGGGACCTGATATGCTTGCTCAATAAATTCCTTGAAATGGGAGATATGAGGACACGGAGGATAACCGACGACAAACCCGGTGGCTAAGTGAATCGCCTGGGCACCGTTTTTCATCATCTCCTCGGGTGCATATTCTATATTGCCGCCCGGACAGCCACCACAGCTGGTATAGCCGACGATTTCCAGCGATTCTTCCGGCCGGTATCGGTCAAAGGCTCCTTCTCTGTTCTGCATGGCACGGAAACACTTGCCGCCTGCACATCCCTTGTACCGATCGCAAATAATAATGCCGATCTTCATGGTGGTCTCCTATTATCTGTAAGGCTGTTTCCAGGCTGTAGTGTTGCGACTCACGTGAGTTCTAAGCTCTGTTCATAATAAGAAGCAGCAACTGATAGCCTCTCGTAAAATGTGGCGGAAATCGTCCAGGCATATGTTAAGTAGCGATTTCTTTTGCAATGCCGCCAGGACTAAGCGCTACTTCAAACAGCACAGATAGAAAATATCACTGGATAAATAAGTACTTTCCACCAAAAGTACGGAAGACTCGGATAAGCCAAATATAGCCACGCAGTTCCTGGTCCGCGCCTTGTCTGCCGACAAAGAGGCGCCACGTGTCCCATTTGACGGTTTCAGGCGGTAAACGGTTCGATTGATCGGGCATCTGCCGGTAGTGGGGAGAAAAGTTATCGGCATTACGTGAGGCGGATTGCTGGAGGTAGGTCGGTTAATACTCTTCTCTGACAGCATCTGCATCTCTCCCCCCGGTTTCTGGTGCCAACTGAACAACCGTTCTGTGCGGGTCGGTTCAGCCGTGACTAGCTTGGAAACGGCAGCGTTTCACTGCGCGTCTTTAGTTCAGGGATGGTTTTTAAGTTCCTGGTTGCTGTACTACCGTGTTCCGCAACGATTGCATTGTATAATGCATTGCCGCCATTAGGAAGCAGGAAAAACACTTCTCGGCACAAGAACGAACGTTATATAAATAATAACAGAAACTTAAAAATTAGTTAATAAGAATCAGTGATGCTCTCTTAACATGTCACTGAAGCAGTTTGCGTATGTCGTATCTCGGTCTCCCGATCATTGTGCCACGCAGCTCCTGACGGCGGGGCTTGCTTTCTTTTCGGCGGAAGCGCCAGTCGTTTCACCGGCAACGTATGTTCCGGTCGGTGGAGCAACCCGAATGGTGGCCACTTTGTTCTGGGTAAAAAAGTCTATCCCGTCTTTGCCCTGGACTTTGTTGGTTCCCAGATGCGAATCTTTGATGCCTCCGAACGGCAGGTATGGGTGAGGTGCACAGATGCCGACGTTGACTCCTACCATGCCGACATTGGCCTCGGCAATGAACTGATCTGTGTAGTATTGGTTTTGCGTGAAAATGCAGGCGCCGTTGCCGAACGGTTGGGCGCGGATAATGTCCAGGACATCAGCGAGATCGCGGATTTTCATGACCGAAACGACCGGTCCGAAGATCTCTTCTTTGGCGATGGTTCGGCATGGAGTGACGCCTTCGAAAATGGTCGGGCCGACAAAGTAGCCGTTCTTGTTTTTGGCCGGAATGTCAGGATTGCGGCCGTCAAGAACCAGATTGGACCCTTCTTTGATGCCGATCTCGATATACTGTTCGATTTTTTTCTTGGCCTGCGCGGAGATGACCGGTCCCATGTAGATGTCGGGGTCGAGGGCGTCGCCGGTTTTGATGTTTTTACCGGCGGCTATCATTTTTTCAAGAAAAGAGTCGTAAATTTCCGGAACGACGGCAACGATGGAACCGGCGAGACAGCGCTGCCCGGCGGAGCCGAAGCAAGAGTGGATGAAGTTATCGATGAAGACATCAGCTTGGGCATCTTCCATAACGGCGAGGATGTTCTTGGCGCCACCAAGGAGCATGCTACGCTTGCCTCCTCGGCCGCATGCTTCCGCCATTTTTTTGGCGGTCGGGGTTGAGCCGACCAGACAGACACCGCTCATTTTCGGGTTTTCATACCAGGTGCCGGGAATAGAGCGATTACCATGAACGATGTTCACGACCCCTCTCGGCAGTCCGACGGCTTGAAACAACTCGCCGATTTTCTGCATGAACAGAGGAGATTGTGTGGACGGCTTGAAAATGAAGGTATTGCCGACACCGATGGCAAACGGAACGAACCAGGCAAAGACGAGGGCAGGAAAATTGAACGGCGCCACGCCGCCGAAGACGCCCAGCGGCTCCTTGATGATGCGGCCGGAGATATTGGTGGAAATGCCGTGCAACGTTTCACCTTGCAGCAGTGCCGGGATTGTGCAGGCCATTTCGAATATTTCAACTATTCTGCGAACTTCTCCTCGTGCTTCACTGACATGTTTGGCCTGGTCGGTGGCAATAATGACGGCAAGCTCTTCTTCATGATCGATGATGGCCTGTCGCAGATCGTAGAGATACGCCATTCTCTTGGCAAGAGGGAGTTTGCGCCAGGGATCGTAGGCGCTGTATGCCGAATCGACGGCTTCAAGGCTGGTTTTTTCTGAGGTCAGCGGTACCGCACTGATTTGTTCTCCCGTTGATGGGTTGTAAACCGGTACCATTTCGACACCGGTCTCCTCCATCCATTCTCCGTGAATAAAGTTCTTGACCGGGTTGTTCAGTTTGATTTCAGACATGGTTCAGGCTCCTTTACTCAGTTCGGTTGGGCTGGTTTGTTTTGAAACGCTGCTTCCCGTGGATGGCTGTGAAAAAAGTCAGTACGGCAAACAGGGGGTGAGACGCTGGGGGATGCGTGAGGGAAAAAGTGAGCATAGGGTCCTCGTGGGCATAGGGGAAGTCCTACGGAAGTCTCTGTGCCTGTCCAACGTGTGCTGTTCCTTGTGGCTAATATTTGATATATCAGACACCAGGTTGGGTGTCAAGGTTTTTCTGGGGACATTGTGGTACCGATCCACCGATCGCGCACAGCCCCGGTACTTGGTGTTTTAATGTAATTATATTAAATAAATAGTGACTATTTAGCGGTTGTTTGGGATTTCGTTGAATGCTTGTGGTAACATGACAATGGTACAACGACATTTGTCCTTTAAACAAACCACTCTAAAATCGTGAGGTGAATCGATGACACAGGCACAGACCAATGCAGAGTTGCAGCAAAAACGCTCCACCTTCGTTGCCAAGGGCGTCTCCAGCGCCACCGGCATCTATGTTTCCCATGGGCGCGGAGCGGTGATCGTTGATGTTGAAGGCCGGGAGTTTCTCGATTTCGGCGGCGGCATTGCAGTGATGAACGTCGGCCATTCTCATCCGAAAGTGGTTAAAGCAATCAAGGATCAGGCGGAGAAGTTCACCCATACCTGTTTCATGGTATCTCCCTATGCTTCTGCGGTCAACTTGGCGGAAAAATTGTGTGCCGCGGTGCCGTGCGAAACGCCCAAGGCCGCCATGTTCGTGAACAGCGGTGCGGAGGCGGTGGAAAACGCGGTGAAGATTGCTCGATATTACACCAAAAGGCCAGCTGTTATCACCTTTGAGAATGGCTTTCACGGCCGAACGTTGCTCGGCATGACGCTGACCTCGAAACTGAAACCCTACAAGCTCGGCCTCGGCCCGTTTGCGCCGGAAGTCTACCGGATGCCGTTTGCAAATTGTTATCGGTGCCCGTTCAATCGGGAATATCCAGGGTGCGATGTTACCTGCGCCGATCACCTGGAATATTTTTTCATCAACCATGTGGCGGCCGAACAGACGGCGGCCATTATTTTTGAACCGATCCAGGGTGAAGGCGGTTTCATCACACCGCCGCAGGAATATTTCCGGAAACTGGAGGCGATTTGCCGAAAATACGGAATATTGCTGATTGCCGACGAGATCCAGAGCGGCATTGGCCGAACCGGCCATATGTTCGCCATGGAATATTACGGGGTTGAGGCGGACCTTGTCACGACGGCCAAGAGCCTGGCTGCCGGTATGCCGCTCAGTGCCGTTGTCGGGAAAAAAGAGATAATGGACGTCGTTCATGCGTCGGGAATCGGCGGGACCTACGGTGGCAATCCGGTTGCCTGCGAGGCCGCGCTGGCGGTGTTTGATATCTTCGAGTCGGAAAACCTGCTGGCCAAGGCAACATCGCTGGGCGAGACGTTAAAAAGCAGGTTCCTGGCCCTGCAGGAGCGCCATGACCTGATCGGCGACGTGCGCGGTCTCGGGCCGATGATCGCCATGGAACTGGTCAAGAATCGGCAGACCAAGGCGCCTGCGGCGGAAGAGACGAAAGCACTCGTCTCCTACTGCTTCGATCATGGGCTGATTGTTCTTGCCTGCGGCACCTACGGTAATGTCCTGCGCTTTTTGATGCCGCTGGTAATCACCGATGATCAGTTGGAAAAGGGACTTGCTATCATAGAAGAGGGTTTTGCCGCCATCAGCTGATAAAACGAGTGACGGTATGGGCGGCGCACCGGGTTCATCCGATCGGGGCGGCCGAACAAGCCGGCAGCAGCCAAAAGCGGCGGGAGCATGACACCGTCACCGCAGGAGGACAATTATGCACGGCTATTATCATCGAATCCTGACAATCGACCTCGACAACCAAAAAGTTGATATTGAACAGGTGCCTGACGCCATTTTTGAGGTGAACTTGGGAGGGAAAGGTCTGGCCACCCATCTTCTGTTAGAGCGAAACCCGGCAGGGGTCGACCCGCTGGCGCCGGAAAATCATCTGATTTTCACCACGGGGCCCTTTTGCGGCGGCAGACTCTGGGGCGGCAGCCGTTACGGGGTGTTCACCAAGTCCCCCCTCACCGGATTCTTCAGCGAGTCGTATTCCGGCGGCAAAGTTCCCGAGGCCATTGATGCGACCGGTTTCGATGCGATTGTTTTGGTCGGCAAGGCGGATCGGCCGATGGTGCTGGCCGTTCATCCGGACGGTGCGGATTTCCATGACGCCGGTGATCTCTGGGGAATGGAGACGTTTGCCGCCGAAGAGGCGGTAAAACAGTTTGCCCCGAACCATGAGGGCTTCGGTCGGCCCGGCGCCGTGGTAATCGGTCCGGCCGGCGAGGCGCTGGTGAAATATGCCATCATCGCCAATGACAAATGGCGATGCGCCGGCCGAACCGGAGTGGGGGCGGTACTCGGCGCCAAGCAGGTCAAAGGCATCGTGTTTCAGGGCGACCGGCGGCGCAGCTATGCAGATCCTGACGGCATAGCCGAGTATGCCAAGGCCTTTAGCAAGGCCAACTTCGAACATCCGGGTGTCAAGGCGTATCGCGCCATGGGCACGACGATGATGGTTGGCCTGATGAATCATGCCGGAGCCTTTCCGGCCAAGTATTGGAGCCAAGGGTCATGTGAACACTGGGAGCAGATCAGCGGGGAGACATTTCACCAGGAACATGAAGTCAAACCCCATGCCTGCGCCAAGTGCTTCATGGCCTGCGGGCGTCTCGCCAAAATTGGCAAGGGGCGCCACACCGGGCTGGAGCTGGAGGGGCCGGAGTATGAAACGATCTTCTCATTCGGTGGATTGTGCTTGATCAAGGAGATAGAAGAAGTCGCCTATTTGAACGATCTGTGCGATCGACTCGGCATGGACACCATTACTGCCGGCAATCTCTGCGCTTTGCTCATGGAGGCACGGGAGCGCGGGTTGATCGATTACCAGATCGAATACGGCAATGTTGATCAGACGGCCGCGCTCATCGAGGCTATCGCGGCCCGCCGGGGCATCGGTAACACGCTGGCCGACGGGATCATCGTCACTGCCCGGAAGTTTGCCCTTGAGGACCTGGCCATTCATGTCAAAGGCCTGGAGCCGGCCGGATATGATCCGCGCAAACTGAAGGGCATGGGGCTGACGTTCGGTACGGCTCCCCGCGGCGCTTGTCACTTGCGAACGACATTCTACAAACCGGAATTGTCGGGCCTCATCCCGCCGGATCAAATCGACGGCAAGGCGGAGATGCTCATCGATTATGAGAATCGGCTCAATATTTTCGACACGCTGGTTCTCTGCCGTTTTTACCGGGATCTCTACAGCTGGGAGGAATTGGAGCACACCATGCAATTGATCACCGGTCAGCCGTATCCCAAGGACATCCTGGTCGAACGAGCTGCCCACATCACCACTATGACCAGGCGATTCAATATTCGGGAGGGGTTGACCGCTCGGGACGATCGACTGCCGGAGCGGTTACATAAGGAGGCGCTCCCTGAGGGCGGCACCTTGACGGCTGCCGAAATGGAGCAGATGCTGCAAGATTATTACCGAATCCGGGGGTGGGACGAAGCCGGGGTTCCTCGCTAAGCAGACGAAGCATGTCAGAAAAAAGAAGGAGGATACGATGGAAAAGATGAAACTTGGCTGGATCGGCACCGGCGTGATGGGTAACGCCATGTGCGGCCATCTGATTGACGCCGGTCATCAACTCAGCGTCTATAACAGAACGAAAAGCAAGGCCGACAACCTGGTCACCAACGGTGCCGTATGGTGTTCCTCGCCACGTGAGGTGGCGAACAACAGTAACATCGTCTTCTCCATCGTCGGCTTTCCGCCCGATGTGGAAAGCGTTCTTCTTGGTGAGAACGGCGTGTTGGCCGGAGCCCGGCCCGGGATGGTCATGGTCGACATGACCACCTCGAGCCCGGAACTTGCCAGGACCGTCTCCGAGGAAGCAGGCAAACGGTCGGTATCGGCCCTGGATGCACCGGTGTCGGGCGGCGATGTCGGCGCCCGGGAAGCAACGCTGGCGATCATGGTCGGCGGCGAGCAGGATGTTTTCGAGCGGGTCAAACCCCTCTTCGAGATCATGGGCGGGAACATCTCGTATATGGGCGGTGCCGGAGCCGGCCAGCATACCAAGATGTGCAACCAGATACTGGTCGCCGGGACGATGATCGGAACGGTCGAGTCATTGCTCTACGCGCAGCGAATGGGCATGGACCTTGACGCGGTCATCGATGTGATCGGGCAGGGGGCGGCGCGTTCATGGATGATCAATAACCTCGGGCGGAGGATCGCCAACGGCGATTTCAATCCGGGATTTTATATCAAACATTTCGTCAAGGACATGGGTATCGCCCTGGCCGAGGCGCAGCGCATGAATCTCAGCCTGCCCGGACTGGCGCTGGTCAACCAGTTCTATATCGTCGCCCAGGCAATGGGCTACGAAGACCTCGGCACCCAGGGACTCTACCGGGTGTTAGCCAGGATCAACAACATGGAAGAGACCACAAATTCCGCTTGAAACGGTCGGTCCGGGCAACCGTTCCCTGAGTGCTGCCGCGGGCTGTCTACGCTCGTTTTGCCGTCTGCAGCGCAGCAGCTGGAGGAAGGTTGAACCCGTTCGGAAACTGACTTTCACAAACAGGTTTGATCGACCACCTACGTCGGCCTGCCTAACGAGCTATTGTCGAAGCTGCTTTTCGGGAACTGAGATCCTATACCAGTTGGTGGAGTTGCCTTTTTTGCCTTGACTTGGGCGTCTGAATCAAGGGATAAATTGATAAAGGGGATGTTGTTGAGTTAATTCCGTTAACCCGCTCATGCTGGCAGGTGGGATGTGCGTCAAAATGACATCCAGGGGTCTCAGAGCTGGTGCCTGGAAGGATGCGGAGAACCAGGGAAGCGGTGGCTGATTCGCCTCCAGCCGTTGCCCTTTCTGGTCGGGCGGAATCCGGAGTGCAACCTCTGCCTCCGGTTGCCGGAAATTTCCCGAAGACACGCATTGTTCCTTGAGAAACAGGAAGCGTTGTGGATCAGGGATTACGAGAGCACCAACGGCACCTTCGTCAACCGCACACGTATCAGCGGTGAAGAGCCGCTGCGACCCGGCGATATCATCCACTTCAGTTCTCTCGAATTCAGGTTGGTTACCGGCAACCGGACCGGCGATCAACTGAGCGCATCGGCTGATATTGACGGCACCCTCTACACAAATCGATCTGAACTATCACATGAATTCTGGGGACAAGAGGACGATTTTCTGGCCATGCTCCGTCAGGGTAAGGTCAGTGTCCATTTTCAGCCGGTATTCAGGCTGGCCGACAAACGATTGATTGCTTACGAGGCCCTGGGGCGCGGAAATTCCCCAACGCTTCCGGAGCTGCCCGGACTGCTGTTTGCCGTTGCCCGCAGCCTCGGCAAAGAGGTGGAGTTGAGCGAGTTGTTTCGTACGGAAGCGATTCGCCGAGCCGCAAATCAGGGAACCAGGACGATCTATTTTAATACGCTGCCGGCCGAAATGAATCTGGAACATCTGGGGCCGTCGTTGTTACGTCTTCGTCAACTCGGACCCGATTTGCGACTGGCAATGGAGGTTCACGAAGCAGCAGTCACCGACCCGGTCAAAATGGCTGAACTGCGAGGCGTGTTGAATGATCTTGAAATCGGGTTGCTCTATGACGATTTTGGGGCAGGGCAGGCGAGACTTCTGGAGATTATTAAGGTCCCTCCCGATATTGTGAAGTTTGACATCTCTCTAATCACAGGAATTCATCATCTTCCGCGACGAGAACTGCAGGCTATTCAGACACTGATCCGCATGGCTCAAGACTTGGGGATTCAAGTATTGGCCGAGGGTATTGAAGTGCTGGAGGAAATGCAGACCTGTATGGAACTTGGTTTTGATCTGGGCCAGGGAAATTACCTGGGTAAGCCGGCTCCGGAGTTTGCGGCTGGATAACCGGGATGTTTGAAACGCCTATCGATGGTTCGCCCTCGCTTAATGCCCCCGGTATTATGGAATCAAGCAATTGTTATCTTGACAATAAAGTTTGCTCTGTGGTGTAGTGAAAGAGGAATGTGCGAAGCGATCAAAGCGGTCAAATTCACTCGATGATCACGACTTGTGGATCAATCAAAACACATTTTCTCCCTCATTCCCTTATTGCACGAGGGGAGTGGGCCGGTATTTTTTTCTTTGTCTTCGACTGCCGGAGCGGGGAATCGGCTGAAGCCGATTGACGATGCGTTCCGGCCCGATTTCCAGGCAGATGCCTTGGCTGTCGGCTATAAGAGCAACCTGCTGACAAGCGGAGGTGCGCTCTTGGGGCGCTACCTGCTCCTGGTGCAGCGTGACGAGTATCCAGCTCTTGTCGATCGTGCCGCACCGGTGACAAATGCCATCATCGACGAATGTTGGCAGCAGGCTTTTGCCTTTCAAGCCGCCGTCGGCGGTGAATCGGGCTCCATTTTTTTCGCGGAACAGATTGACAAAAATCATCAATTGCGAGCCTCCGCGCCCCTATTTCTCTGTCGAAAACAACAGCGCTTTTTTCATCCGCCTTGTCCCCAATGCGGTGGTCCTTTGCAGCTTTGCCGGGATGATCGGTCTTTGGCCGATTCCGGGCTGCCGCATTACAGCCGTTCACTGAAACGTTATCTGCACTGCCCCGATTGCCGGTCTTCCACTGGTACGCTTTGGTATACCAAACGGCGCCATGGTGAGGATCAAAAGATTGTC
>JAZBPM010000034.1:0-2955 GCA_036351615.1 Desulfofustis sp. | reverse complement strand
TGCAGGATATACAGTTTGTCAGTATGATCAAGAGCCCATTCTATATCCTGTGGTTCGCCAAACGCCCCTTCAATTTTCAACGCCGCCTCGGCCAGGCGGGACAAGAGATCTTCATTCACCAGCGAAGCCGCCGCCGCGGACGGACCGAGCGATGGAGCAGCCGAATTGTCAGTTGAAACGTGCGGGAAACGGCGCTGCAAACGTATCCATTCGGAGTCGCCGGTCCCATCGACGACCCCCTTGCCAAGACCGGATGTAACAATCACATGCAGAACATCACCATCCCGGTTGGCAGGATCACGCGTATAGATCACGCCACCGACCCGAGCATCGATCATCACCATGCAACCGACACACATCTCTATGTCTTCATGGCGATATCCGCGGCGACGGCGGTAGGCGATCGCCCGTGCTCCGTACTTGCCGGCGATCACCTCTTTATAACCGGAAACGAGAGTCGACCGGTCGGCATCAAGCATCGTATTGTATAACCCGGCAAAAGATATGCCCCGGCTGTCCTCTCCGAGGGCACTGGACCGCAGGGCGACCCGGCAGCCGGGTTGAGAGATCTTTTCCAACCGAGAGTAATGCACCTGCAAGAGTTCCTGAAGATCCCCCGGCAGCGGGGCTTTTGTGATCATCTCGCGGAGTTCGGCACAGGTTCGATAGAGGCCGTCAAGGTCGTCCGACTCGAGCACTTGCAGCCTGCGGTTGATTTCATCGAGGTGATCGGCGAGGAAATGTCTCGTGGCTGTTGCCGAAACAACGAATCCCGGCGGCACAGAAATCCCTTCAAGGCGAGATATCATGCCAAGACGAGCCATCTTGTCGCCGACCAGGTGGTGCTGCTCGGAGTTGCACTCCGCCAGGGGGACGATCATCGGACCGGACTGGTACTCCGGCTTGCGATCGACGATCAACTCCAGTTCCGAGCTGATCCGTTCAAACACGGGGATGA
The DNA here is from genome assembly GCA_036351615.1 of Desulfofustis sp. GTDB lineage: Bacteria > Desulfobacterota > Desulfobulbia > Desulfobulbales > Desulfocapsaceae > Desulfofustis. The sequence goes on along the minus strand of JAZBPM010000034.1, from coordinate 1,997 downwards.
GCTCTTGATACTTGCCATCCCCCATGGCGATGAGGTCGCGAACCATCTTGTAGACATTGACGAGGATGGTGGTGATTTTTGAGCGAATCACCGCCATTCGATAGCTCTGGCCACTGTAGAAGATCTGTTCGAGGTCGGCCATCGCCTGCAGTGTGTTATTGTTGGCCGTCAGCAGACTGCGAAAATGAGCGTAGCGTTTGCGAAAAGCGGCCCGCAGGTCCCCCTCGAGAGGAACTGCGGGCGGTGGTGCCGGGGCCCGAACCAACTTGCTCTTCAGAAACGAAACAATTCGCCGCATGTTTCACCGCCCCTATTCTCCTGCAGGATCGCGAGTGGGGAATACCACCGTGACGATCCTGCAGGATAGTGTGCCAACCGCATCGATCAATGGCTGATCTTCAGCCCGAGCCCTTCAAAAAAGTACATGATACCAAACCCATACCACAGAGTGTAGATCACATAGAAGGCCAGGGCCACCAGAATCAGGCCGATGTGTTCCTGCCACTTGATGGCTTCAACACCATAGTAATTATAAGCCGGCTCAAGCGCTTTTTTCTCGACATTGCCGAAAAATTTGGCGGCGGCAAACATTTTCTGCTTATTCAACTCCGGGGTTATCTTCTTAAAGAGGGTCCACCAATTGTACATGACCTGACGTTCGGAATAGCCATACTTTTCCGCCAGTGGTGCTCCGTTGTTATTGAAAATCAAATCCGCATCCGCCAGACTGGCAGAGGTTATAGACGCCATGTCGCCATTGATCGCCAGTTCGTTGCCATTGACCGACACCGTAGCCCCGGCGTTCGTCAGTTGTCCGGCTACCTGCTCCGCCTGGGCGGCATCTGCCAGTTTCACGGTCACGTCAATGGTCTTGCCCTTGTACAATTCGCTTTCCTGCAGCGTTGCCGGAATAAAGTATGATGATCCCTTGGAAATCATGTTAAAGATGTTGTCCGTGTAATCAAGACCATTTACCTTGCCTGGGAAAACCGGCAGGAAAATCACCACCAGGACGGCGAAAAAACCCACCAGCATCAGAATCCCCCTGGTTTTCATCTTCTGTTGCATACTCATATCAGTGTTCTCCCTTCAGCTCTTTGATGTTGGTAAAGAAAACGTAAAAAACCCAAACGGTGAACGCAGTGATCGCACCAAAAAAGAGGACATTGCCGATCATGTTCAGGATCGCTCCAGCCTGCTTGCTCAACGTGATGTATTCCATACTCGCGAGTTTCTGCGGCAGGGCGAAGAAGCGATTGATAAAGCCGGCGGTCACCGCCACGGCAAAGAACCCGCGGATGGTCAGGCCGGGCACGACCTTGGTTACCAGCGAGCCGATCTGCACGCCGATAAGCGAACCGAGCAGCATTCCCATGGCCAGTGTATAAAAGACAAAGCCGTAAATGGCGTACTGACTGATCGACGTGTAACCGGCCGTGAAGACGATCTGGAAAATATCGGTGCCCACCGTCGTGGCCGAAGACACACCAAGCCCGTAAACGAAGATCGGAAAGGTCAGAAAACCGCCGCCAACACCCATAATAGCTGCGACAAAGCCGACGAGAAATCCGCTTACAATCAGGAAAATGCAGGAAATTTTGCGGCCTCCGGGGGTAATGCCCTCGTCGAAGGTGAGCATCGGCGGGATATTGACTGACTGCAAACGTCGGCCAAGCGGCGGAATCTCCTCTGTCTCTCTGCTCTCCGAACTGCCCCGGCCGCGTGCAGCTTTTCTGACGCTGACTCTTCTTGACCTGAAAAAATCGGTCATGGCATAGAACGACAGAAACCCGAGCATGAAGACATAGACAGCGGTGATAAACATGTCGCTCAGCACCGGATTGAGGTCATAGAGGAAGCGGTTAAGTATGCCACCCACAGTAGCACCGGCAAGAGAGCCGATCAGAAAGGTCACCGCCAGCGAAATGGAGACATTCCCGAGTTTGCGATGGAGCACGCTGCCCATGATCGCTTTTGCGAAGATGTGGAACAGATCG
>JAZBPM010000033.1:0-21078 GCA_036351615.1 Desulfofustis sp. | reverse complement strand
CGAATGTCGCCGTTGACTGTGTTCAGGGTCGCGGTCGCGTCCATGACGAAGCTGCCTTCGAGTGCGGCGATGTCCTGGGTGCCGGTGCCTCCGGTGCTGACGTCGACGTTGACGTTTAGATCAATATTTATCGCCGCTGATAAAGTGATGTGTCCTGTGCCCGAGTCGATGTCTGCATTAGCGGTAATTGAGCCGAGATTTGCATCGATGAGGATGTTGCCCGAACCATCGGCGTTTACGCTTTGCCCGTCGAGGCCAACGCCGTTGTCCAGAGTAATGTCACCATCGAGAGCGACCAGCACGATGTGACCGTTGCTACCGGTGCCTGTGACCAAGTCAGACTGGGTCGCATCCGTGACAGTCGTGGTTGTGGCGTCCGCATTGAAATCGGTAACGGTTACGGCAACATTCGTCACTGTAGCCGCATTGTCTTCGGTGAGGAAGATACTGCCTGAGTCTGAAAGCGCGGTAACATTATCGATGTTGGTCGTGATGTGACGGCTTGGGACGCCGATGGAATCGCCAGCTTCGATACGCAGATTTGTCGCGGTGACATTTTTGCTGCTACCAGCTGCATTGATGACCGCTGCGTTGCTCACGATGGACACATTCGTCGCGGTGACATTACCAACAGTCGCGTTGCCTTCAGCGGCCAGACGAACCGAGGAGTCGGTCGCCGTCACATTTGCGGTGCCATCCATGGTCAGAGCGCCGTTTTCGGCACGGACCGAAATGGTGCCCGGTGCTTCGGTCGTCAGATCAACCGAGGCGCTCAGGTTGACATCGACGCCCGCCTCAACGGTGATGTGGCCGGTGGCGCTGAGGATATCCGCATTTACAGTCACGGAGCCGGCATCTGCATCGATCAGGACATTACCGCTACCGTTGGCCGAGACACTGGTGCCAAGCGCATCGACACCATCATTCAAGGTAATGTTACCGAGGGTGGCGACCAGAGCGATGTTGCCGTTTGCGGACGTGGTCAGATCGGATTGAGAGGCGTGGGATGGCAGAGTGGCCGCGAGCGTGCCATCCGTATCGACACGGTTCACTGCGATGACGGGCGTGGTAGTGACGGTGACACCATTCGACTCGAGGAGGAAGATGCCCGCAGAGCCCGCAAGCGCCGACAGATTGTCGACACTGATCTCCAGGGAATTCGCTCCCTGCCCAAGACCACCGGAGCTAGCCGTTGCTTCGAGGCGGAGGTTGGTTGCGGTGACGTTGAGGGACGTGCTGCCACCGTCGGTGACCGTTGTTCCCTTGACCGAGACATCGCCCGTTCCTGCGTTGAGGTAGCCCAGTTCGATGGATTCACCGGCGTCGACACGAATGTTGGTATTGACTGCGGAGGTATCCAGCAGACTGGTGCCGACCATCACAACCGTGGCATCCGCGGCGATATCAATTGTTCCTGTGCCGGAGGCGATCCGCACGCGACCGTTCTCGTTAAAGTTGATCGAGTCGTTACTCAGGACTGTGACGGAGCCATCACTGAGGATTTCCGAGTTGATTGAAATATCCGCATCCGAAGCGGTGCCCTCGACCGTCTCAATCGTTTCGAGGCGAACATTACCGGCAGCGTCGATGATGGGCAGCGTTGAACTTGAGCTGCTGTCCAAGACCCCGTCGAAGACCCGGATGACGACATCGCCCGATGGGTCGGTCGTGATGATGCCATTGGCGATCCAGGTCTCCGTGACGACTGACTGGTCTATTTGGCTGAACCCGACCGTGATCGAGCTGGCGAGCGTGATCTCGGTATCGCCGTATTGGTCGATGAAAACTGCCTCTGAGCCGTCGGCCGAAGCCGTCAGGCTCGCCACGCTGGTTTCGATCGGGTTGGCCGCAGAGCCGACGTTACCGTTTGCGACGAATTGAACCGCGTTTGCAGTGACATCCATATCCGTGTCAACTTCTGAGTCCGCATCGACGATGGAGGATCCGACCGATTCGATGCGAACCGCGCCATTGCTTGCAACGACGTCCCCAAGAGTGACCAAACCTTGCGCGGAGAGATACTGATTGCCGTCGACGGTGTTGGTCGAAGCATCCACATCCATAGTCAAGGACCCGCTTGCTGAGATGCCAATTTCGCCGTCGCCCGTAGTGACAACATCACCGTCCGCATTGAGGAGAACATCACCTGAGACGCCTGCAGAGATATTACCGGTTGTGCTTTCGATCCGGGCATTCGCGGTCAGGTTGCCGTTCACGCCGAGAACAATCGAGCCCGAGCCGCCTGCAACGATCGCTTGGTCATCATCTTTGATCGTGCCGTCATTCAAAGTGATCGAGCCCATGTCTGTGTTGATCACAATCCAGCCGTCACCCAGTGACTCGATATCCGAGAGACTCGTGGAGCGCGTCGGCGCAAGGGAGGCATCGGCGGTCACGGCCTGTGTTTCAACCGTGACGTCATCGACGGTGAAAGAGTCGTCGATCTGGGTAAAGAAGATGCCGCCGTTGCCGCCTTCGATGGCGATTGTTGTTGCGGTTACTTGGATCGGCTTGAGCACCTCACCAAAGCCACCCGAGGTGGCATTGCCCGCATTAACCAGCAAGTCGGCCGAGTCGAGGTCGAGGGCGCTGTCATCGTTGCTGACCGTGCCGCCAACATTAAGCTCGATTCCTGCGGTGCCCGATCCAGCGCTGATCAAGCCAATCTCGGCATTGAGGCCTGTTTCCACATAGATGTCGGCGTCCAGAGTTTGGAGGTAGCTCTTGGGATCGCCGAACATGCTCAGGGTGCGGCCCGCAATCACGACGATATTCTGGCCGCTGGCATCCGCCTCGACGCCTGAGGTGTCCATGGAAATATCATTGGCCGCGTTCAGCGTGACCATGCCGGTCGCACTTTGAACGAGGACACTATTGAGAATGATGTCGGCGGTGGCACCCGTCGTTTGAGCGGAGAGCAGTAGATTCGATTGTGCATCAATCGCTGGGTCGGTTCCGGGAAGGACACCATCGTTTACAGTGATCGAGCCATTGAGCGTTTCGAGAACCAGATGCTGGGCACTGACGAGATCTTCCTGGGTCGTTTCTAGCGACGCGCTATCCGCAGCCGCACCGGTGAATCCGTAGTTCACGCGAACGCTGACCGAGTCGACCGTGACGTCGTCGGATTCGAGAAGGAAAGTCCCACCGGTACCGCCCGAACTGATCGTGAGTGTAGCGGCGTCAATTTCAAGAGCGTCGGCCGACGTGCCGATGTCGCCGCTCGCGGTCAGGATGAGGCCGTTGGTCAGGATGTTAAGATTTGCGCCCGTGTTGCCTGCATCGGAGATGTCGCCATTACCCGCGACAACAATAACACCAGAGCCGGCAGCTTCCCCTGTTGAAAGAGCGCCCAGTTGAACATTTCCGTTCGTGCTTTCGACCCGAATGGTGCCACCCGTCGCGTTGACTGCCGCCCCGTCGTTCATCGTCACGTCCGCCTCGGCGAGCACGTAGACCGATTGCTCGAATCCACCGTTGATCGTGCTGTTTCCGCTTTGCGTAAAGGCATCGTCCGCGAGCAGGAATATATTGCCGTTCGTCGAGCTGATGGATTGGGCGGCGGACGGCTGGATGAGGATATCCGCGGTGTTTCCGGAGTTATTGGCAACGATCACGATGTCGCCGTCCGCGCCTTCGGCGTTGATCGTGCCGAGCAAAGTGATCGTGCCATCAATCACATCGATGGAAATCCGTCCGCTGGTGCCAGCGGTGAACAGGTCATCAGCGGCCGAAGTGTTTGGAAGTGTCAAATCATCCAGTTCCTGAATAATGAAATCACCGCTACCGGACACGCCACCGGCGAGACTTCCGATATTTGTGTCGATATCTGACTCATCGTTGGTCGGCTGACCACCATTGGCTTGGCCGACACCTTCCACCGCGACGAGTGTAGCGAGCCCTTCGGTCGTGAGATTGATGATCCCGTTGCCAGCTTGGGCATCGAGGATCGCACCGTCAGCGCTTAGAGAAATGTCACCACCCACGCTAGAGTTTAGGTCAACGTTGGCATCGATCGTGTCATTGCTGTCGGTCAAAATAGTATTGAGCAGAATATCGCCGCCATTGCCCAACTCCGTGCTGAGCGTGACGTTGCCGCCATTGGTGTTGATTCGATCAATAATCAGATCGTCGACCTCGATCAAACTCAGGCTTCCGAGGCCGTCGATTTCGATCCCCTTGATGGTCTTGTCGGTTCCGCTGCTGAGGGCGTCGCCGAGGAAAGTCCCCTCCCCGATCCGTTCGACCTGTGTGCGATCAAGGCTAACATCGCCGCTTGCCTCGATGCTGAGCAAAGTGCCTGTAATCAAGCCACCGGTTTGGGTGATATTACCCGCTTCCGCCCAAAGTGTGATGACAGAGTTGAGGTCGGCGGGGTCGGCGGAGATCGTCGTGCTACCAATCTCATCCTCGATGGTGATCGAGCCGCCCACAACACCCGCGGCGATTTCGATTCGCTCCAGTCCGACGTCGATATCATTCGTCGCCGTGGTTTGGAGGAAGCCATTGACCGGTTGAGTGTCGGCAGGGTCAAGATCGTTGCTGTTGATGAAGACATCGCCGGTGCCGTCCTCATAACCCGCGGTAATCGAGATCCGCTCAGTTGTGTAGATCTCGCGATTGATCACGACATCGTCATTGGCTTCGATACGAACCCATGCGTTGCGCTCGACAACCCAACCGTTGATCGGAGCGTTGATCAGAACATCGCCCGAGCCGTCGGTATTGAGTGCCTTGAAGCGGATGAAGTCAGCCGACGGGCTAATGTTGACCCGCACGTCGAATCCACCGTTGAACAAGCTGGTATCTTCGTAGCCGACCTTGATTGTGCCGCCAACGATGGTGGTGGCATTGAGGGTGCCGGGAATGTTGTTGAAAGTGTTGTTCCGAATGTTGGCCCCCACATCGCCTACTTGCACGATACCCGAGCCACCATCGAGTTCACCTAGAACGACTTCTTCGAAGCCAGCGGCGATGGCGGCCAGTTCCTGACTACGGATATTCAAGCTGGTGCTTTCCAGACCAAGGCCAAGGATCGGACCGCCGATACCCATATTACGCGATGCATCAAATGGCCGGATGGTCAGCAGTGAGGTGCCGTTGCCCTCGGACTGGATGCTGTTCGCGCCACCGTCGAACGTAATCGTGTTGGTCCGAAGATCGATGTCGCCGCCATCGGAAACAGAGATCTCTTCCTGCACCTCAATGGAATCTTCGGCTTCAATAGAGAGTGAGCCGACTTCAATATTCTCGCGGAAGGAGACGCTGCCATCGGTGTAGATTTCAACATTGCCATCGACATTAAGAACGGCGCCCTCGGCAAAGGTTACATTACCAATCTGCGAATGATCACTCGAATCACCGATGATCAGATTTCCGGTAATGTTGACGGAGCGCGAGAAGGTGACCTGCGCACCGCTTTCGATAATGAGATCACCGTCGATTTCGACTGTGTCTTCGAAATTAATATTACTTCCGGCACGGATGACCAATTGGGCAAAAGAGTCGTTATTGCCGATACGCCCGCCGATGGTTACGTCGGTTGCGGATTCGAGCACAAGAATGCCCGTGCCTGCGGCGCCGGACGGTGCATTGAGTGTGCCCGGATTTTGGAATGTGATGCCGCCGATGGTCGAGATGACCGTCTGGGTTATGCCGTCGTTGATCTCGATCGCATCATTATAAGTGATGGAGTTACCGGTGATGGTGCCACCACTGAAGGTTGTGGTATTACCAGAGCCGAAAACGGTCAGGTCACCATCGACGGTTGTGTCGTAGAAGATAAATTCCTCACCCCGAAGAATGGTATCGTCACGATAGAGCTGATCCGTGGTCGCGACAAAATTGATCCCGTCGACACGGCCGATATCCACATTCTGGAAGCCATCCTGGAAGAAATCGACCTCCGCCTGATCAAGCCCGAAGGCATAGGGTTGGGCGATGGTGATACGTGGGGTGAATTGATAGTTACTGCCACCCTGAAGATCCTGGAACCCGGCAATGCGGCCTTCACTATCGACGATGGCCACAGCCGTCGCGTTTTGTCCCGGAGCGGCAATTGAGATGCGCGGTGAATTTTCGTAGCCCGAACCGCCATCGACGATTGTGAAACCGGTGACTTGGCCAGTCGCGGCATTGAAGTTCGCAGTCACCTGTGCGGTGGTGCCGGACGGCGGAGCGGACACGGTAACGATCGGCGCGCTTTGGTAGAAGGATCCACCGAAGGTCAACTCGACGGCGGTCAATTCGCCATTGAGGATCGAGCCAGTGGCAAAGGCACGGTCACCGGGTGCATTGAAAATAACAATCGGAGGTGAATTAGGATTATAGCCCCAGCCCGCGTTGAGTAGATTGATTCCCTGAACCGAACCGTCGAGGCCGAGTATGGCTTCGGCATTGGCACGGCTACCGGCCAAACCAAGCGGAGCAGTCGGGTCGGCTGGTTTCAGATCGAGGGTGCGCGCACCTGTCGAATCGATCACGGCGTTCACATTAAAGTCGTCCGCCACCAAGATGATGGCACCCGAACCGGCATTGAGATTGCCGCCGACGAAGACTTGATCACCCGGCAGGTAGACCCGCCCATTGATGATGGTCTCCTCCTGATAGGTTTCCCAGATGGGGATGGTCTTGGCGGCATCCTCCCAGAGGAGGTCGCCCGAAGCATTGGTGCGTTGAACCGGCATACCCAGATCAATTGCACCACTAAAGGAGACGAGGTTGATGTCCGAGGCAACGGTGGTCACTCCGTTGACCCCGTTGAGAAGGCCGAGGCTGAAGCCATCGTTTTCAAGGATGTTGACATGACCCCGGCCATCGCGGTTGGTCTCGGCAACGAAGACGCGGGTGTCGGTCTGGATCGGGCGATGGAAATTACCAATGCTGCCGTTTGTTTCGATGGAGAGATAACCATCCCGCGACTTGATGTGCTGGGTGCCACTACCGTCGGCGACCTTCGAGAGGCCGGAAGAAACGATCTCAACCAGCGGCGGCTGTCCGGCGGCGTAGCCATTTCCGGGGTTGGAGATATTGAAGCCGGTGATGGCTCCGGTGGCCTCGTCAATGATCGCGGTGGCTGTAGCAGAGCCTTGGATACGAACCGTTGGTGCGTAGTCGTTGCTGTAGCCGCTACCACCATTGATCAGATTAAATCCCGAAATGCGCCCATCGGCGTCGAGAATCGCGGTGGCCTCCGCACCCGTGCCGCCGGTCATGATGTCGGCGAGCGTTCTTTGGCTCGGCTCAAGGAAGCGGAAGTCACCGTTCAGCCAGATGACCTGGGAGTTATCCGGGAAGTCGACATCGGCTGAGGTCAGAACATCGCCGTTCAACGCGCGCAAAGTAACCGTGCCCATACCATCACCAGCGAGAAGGTCGGAACCGGGGCGTGAGCTGATCAGTGAGGCATTGAGCAGAATCGAGTCTGGAGAGGAAATCGTCGTCTGCGGCGTTGGGCTGGTTGAGTAGCCCGCGCCGGACAGGATGGGTTGGATCGATTGGACCTCACCGGAAGCGGAGACCACACCGATACCGAAGGCACCGAGGATCGCTTCAGCGCTCCCCTGATCGGTGAAGGTTTGCGGCGCAAAGTTGTAGAGGCGGCCACCCGAATTCATGGTGTAGCCAACCACGCCCGTGTTAATGATAGTTGGTGTCGCGGTGGCTGTGGCCGAGGAACCGTGCAGCGCGAATCCTGGACGGCTTTCACCCGCACCGAGCACCTGCAGGGCGATGCTACCATTATTGCGAGCGGCAATCGTATGATTGACTGCGAAGCCTTGGTAGCTGCGGACGAGCACATCATTGGCCGCAATCGTTCCGTTTTGGATGAATTTTTCAGCGAAGACCGAATAGCTGCCAGCCAAATCGATTTCCTGAATATTGGCGGTGGCTGCAGTCGTGGTGAAGTCGAGGTTCTCGACGTCGACATTCATTTCAAAACGAGCATCCCCGAGAACAACTGAGTGGGCACCCCCATCGAAATCGACCGTATAGGTGTCCGTGATGCTGGTATCAAACTGGAAAACGACTGTATCGTTAAAGGACGAACGATCAATCAAGCGCACGGTTGGGTTGGCGCTGTAGTCCTCGCCCGAGGCGGTCATCGAAATACCGGTCAGAGTCCCGTCTGAGCGGAGACCGGCCACCGCACGCGCACCGGTTCCGGTGCTGTCGATAATTTCGACGATCGGCGCGTTGACGTAGCCGCTGCCCAAGGTAGCCAATTCAATGCCGGTCAAATGACCACAGCTTGCCGAGACCGAGATGGTGCCGATCGTAGCGGCAACGGCGGGCAGGAGATCATCGTCGACCCGGATGCCATTGGTGCCCACACCTGAGAAATCATTCCCCCGGAAGGTGAAGAGGTCGTTTCCGAGACCGCCGCTCAAATCGAGACCAAGATCATTGGTGACCGGATTGATAAATGTCCACTCATCGCGACCACCGCCGCCGAGGATCTGAGTGATGGCGGGCAGGTTGAAGGTAGCGAGGCTACCGCCACCCGCGTCGATCGTGGACGAAGCGTTACCGAGGCGACCGACCGTCGACATCGGGATATCGGTAAAGTCCAGAATGGTGGCCGCACTGGATGCAGCAATACCGGTCAAGTTGACATTGCCAAATCCGAAGAGGAAATTGACGCGATGGGTTCCGTTGGCACCGCCGCTGATACTATCGGAGCCGCTCAGGATCGAGACCCGGCTGGATCCTGAACCGAGCGTTACTTGGTCGTTATCCTTACCCGGCTGGTAATTGATGAGCCCGCCACCGGAAACCGTGATACTGTCATTGCCATCGCCGCCGATGAGGACGCTTTCGTTGCTGCCGTGTCCGGAGCCCAAAATGATGGTATCGTTACCGGCACCGCCGTCGATGTAGACCGGGATTCCAGTCAGACCGGAGGCGTTAAAGGTATCGTTGCCCTCGCCGCCGTAGGCGACCACGCGAGAGATCCCGTGGAAGGTCTTGGAGAAGGTCGTGCCGTTATTGCTCAGCGTAATCGTAACGGAGCTGCCCGAGTTGGAAATGGTCCAATTCTCCGATCCATCTAGGATCGCCTTGCTGGCCCCATTATAGAATGGATCCTGATTCGAGATGCGGTTTTCGCTGTTCGTTCCGCTGTTGATAAGCAGCGTATTTTCAAACTCGTTGCCTTGTCTGTCGGTCCAGGTAATCTTCTCGCCAAGGATGGAAGGTCCATCGGCACCCTCACGGAACACATTGAAGATTTCCTGACGGAGCCAAGTATCTCCGCCGCTGGCGATCGTCACCCGCTTGATGCCGAAGGGATAAGGCACCGGAATCATGACCTTCCAGTAGTAGCCAGCAAAGACCTCACCCTTAATCCGGATATCGAACCAATCGAGGGGGTCTCCGGAATATTGAAGAACGGCCAGAATCTCACTGGGACGCACCTTTCCGTCGTTGTTTGGGTCATTTAGATCAACCGTAAAGGTGACCGTCAGACCGCCCTCGATCCCACCTGCGGCAAGGAAGACATCGACCCCGCCGTAGATCGCCATTGTTGCCGTGGCCGACAATTCCGGCACATCCGAACCGGTTCCGGTCGCATTTGCTGTATCCGAGATATAGAGACCGTCGATCGCCCAGAGCGGATTTCCTGTATCGACTGCCTTACGAATGCCAAAGGTATCATAGCCGAAGTGAAGCTGGGCTTCGATTTCGAAGCCAAAGCGAACGCCCGCCTGGAATGGCCCGAGCTGGACGAGCGGGAAGCGCACATCGAGGCTGAAGTCGAGCTTGGGCAGGCTGTAGGTAACGAGCACCGCATCGCGACCCATGATCAAGCTGAAGACCTGCATCGGATCGGTCAGAATCGGGAAGGCAAAGCCACCCTTGTCCTGCGGAGCCACACCCGGTTGGGATTTCTTATCCGGATCGGCATCATCAAGATCACCCATGATACCGGCAACGGCATCCTTGCCCGCCTCGGTATCGGAAATGATGGCTTGGTTGCGTTGAGTAATGGAGGGCGGGGTCAGCTCGTTATTATCATAGTAGATCTTGGAGCCCAGACCGTCGCCCTGCTTGGCCAGCCAGAAATTACCGAGGGGCAGGTAGATATTGGCATCATCCGGAGTCGAGGCGATGACGGCCGATAGTTCGGCGACCAGATTGACGACCTCAATGAAGGAGGCGACGGCTTTGCCCTTGGGACCACCGAAGGTGAAGAGTGCATTCACCAGCGAGAAGTCACGCCCCGCCAGATCTGACACGACGGGGATCCGTGCCGTCAGCACCTCAAGAACCGGGCGGATCGGATCGAGGCCTTTGTCGATCTCCTCGAAGACCGGCTTGAGGTATTCATTGAGGAAGGAGCCGAGATCGAGGCGGATGTTATTAATCCCGACTTCGGGGATGGGGTCGATCTCATCGTTTTCAACGCCCTGCGCGAAAACCCAGACAGCCTTCCAGTCGAGGTTGAACTCGGCGGTAACGCGCGGTATGGCCGCGTCGTCGGAGATGAAGATTTCGAGCTCAAGGTTGAAGACGATATTGATCTCCAAGCGCAACTCGATGATGCGCAGGCCCGCTTCCCGCATCTCATTCCAGGTAATAATACCCTCGCTGCTATCGGTGTCCTCCTCCGAGGATGGGTCGAAGAGGTTGATCCCGATGCTGGCGGCTACCCGTGTGGGTAGCTGGTTGTTTCGGCGCACGCCCTCTTCGGCATCGTTGCGCTGGTCGGGTGTTTTTTGATCACCGTCAAAGAAGTAGTCCGCATCGCCGAGTGGGCTAATGCCGACTTTAATTTCATCGGTCGCGTCAAGATTGAGGAAGAAGAGCGAACCGAAGGCATTGAACGGAGCGGTCCGGTCAAAGAGAATCATTTGATCCGGGTCCAGGTTATCCAGATCCTGGGCGCGATAGAAACCGAGTTGGTCAAGGTAGGCGGGTGCCCAGTTATTGTCCTCATCCTGCGCCGCCACGACCCAGAAAGCATCCGGCTGCACGACTTCGACCCCACCCGAAAGCGGATTCTCCTCGCAACCACAAAGCGAACCGGAGTCGCCCAGTTGCAGATCGAAGGTCTGGTAAATAGATCCATCCGCCTGCACTTGCATGACATTCAGAATCTCACTGGTGCCGTCACCCTTGCGGGGCCCCTGGACCCAGTCGCCGCTGCTATCGCTGCCACCCTCGCGGTCCCAGATCGAGTAGCCCGTGCCGGAAGCCGCGCGCTCGCGAACTTCAAAGTTTTCCTGGGCGCCTTGGAGGCCGGCTTCGATGCGCAGCTCCAGCTCATTGCCATCGTCAATTTTGACGTAGAAGCCATCCTCCAGGCTGAAACCGAAACCAATGACCAGGTCCCAACCGACTTGGAAGGTGAGGCCGCCCTCAATGCCAAGCGAGAGGGCTGGTTTTAATGAGTCGAAATTGAAATCCAGATTGACGCCCGTATCGAGCAAGAGGGATCCCAGTCGGAGGCTGAATTCGACCGCATTGGCCCCGTAGCCACCTTGGCCGGTCATGGGGTCGCCGTCAGCATCAAGGAAATCGAAGGTCACATCGTCCGCACTGTCCGCCTCGACCATACCCGCGATGGAGCTGATGCCATTTTGCTGGAGAAGGATACCCGCCCCATTCGGACCGAGTGTATCAAAGATCACTTCTTTGACGAGTTCACCGAAGTCCTCACCCGCACCCCGCAGGCGATCGCGCATGTCGCGCAACCAACCATCGCGGAAAGCGAACACGCCGGCAACAGCGGCATCGAGTTCCTTGCCGATAATGGGGATATCAAGATTTGCGAGAAGGCTCAATCCGCCTTGGATGGTGCCGAAGAAAGCATCGATACCGTCGAGCAGCACGGCAGGGTCGCGAAGGAGATCGAGGATGGTGGGCTGTGCGATATTGGCCCCATCGACGCTCGTATCGGGAACGAAGAGTTCGACATTACCATTACCTTGGATCTCGCCGGTCTCGGTCGCGTCCGCATCGGGAAGCGCATAAAAGTCGGCCTCATATTGAGCCAGATCATAGACCCGCAGGACGACCACATTTCCAGTCACACCGACGGAGCTGCCCGGGGTGAGGGTGCTGCCCTGGAGGAGGTTGATCCCGTCGACGCTGTATCCCGTGAATGGGTTGATCAACTCGGTGGGCGTGTAAATCGGCAGATAGGCCTGAGCGGAGCCGCGGTAGCTGTGGGTAAAGTCTTCGAGTGCGACGGTCTGCTCGCCGGAAGGCGTGGTTCCCAGATAGAGCGGGTCGGTCGAGCCATCGACATCGAGGAACACATCGAGCCCGGCGGTGGCCGAGTCGAGCAACATTGTCAGGTAGGCCGCTCCGTTGGCGTCCTCGACACGCGAGAAGATCGGCGCATCATTGCCACCGAGTAAGGTGGTCTCGCCCCCGACGATGATCATACCCTCACGGATGAAGATACCCAGAGCCTGCTTCGATGTCGTGAAGTCGATGTCTTGACCGGCAAACTGGAAATCGATTTCGATCGAGGTGCCTTGACCAAGCCCGTGGGTCCCCGAATCGTTTTGATAGAGGAAGATGGCGGGATTGTTCGGATCGGAGAGATCGATACCGAGGGAGATATGCAGTTTGGCGATCGCTTGGAACTGAACGGGAGAGGTGCTGCCCGCGTCGACAAGTTGATCCAGATCGACACCCTCCAGTTCGGTAAATTGGGACAATGCATCGGTATCGAGGTCAATGGAGACGCTGGCGATCGTGCCGGCGGTATACACCAGATCGAGGCGGTAGGCATTCAGGGCCGCATCCCAGACCAGCTGCACGTCAGATTGGGCAGCGCCGATCGCGGTGGCCACTTTGTTGCTCAGTTCGCCGGCAGACTCAGCCGGATTGAGCAGTAGATTATTGATGCGGTTCCCCATCCCATCGGTAATCGACCAGAGGTCGGCGAGGGACCGATTGACCAGTGGCAGCGTCAAGGCAAAGGGGCCACCGCCCAACTCTTCCAGATTTCCGAATAGGTCAGCGATAGCAAAGAGCGCATCGACTACGGTCTGGTTGGAGAAGCCGGTCTGCAGACCGACGGCACCGAAGGCAGCAAGATTCGGCAGCAAGGAAATGACCGCGTAGTCAGGGTTGTCCCGCAGCGCCAAGTTCTCGATGATGAGGTCCGCGCCATCAGCGACGAATCGGAACTCGTTGGATAGATCCGTAGGCGCGCCGGGGTTGAGCTCAAACTCGCCAGTCGTTAGGGCCGCATTAAAGTCGGCGACGAGATCGGCGAAGGTAGTATTGTCCGTGGTGTCCGCAGCCTCCACTGTGACCGAGTAAGCATTGCCGTTACTGAAGAAGCTGACGGTCTCGTCTTGGCTCAACTGACCCGTCGAGACTCCGGCTTGGAAGACTTCGAAGAATAGCGGCAGAGGCAGACCGATCGGCGCGAAGACTGGCGCTTGGGTCGCATAAAAATCATCGATTTCGATCGAGACGGCAGCGGAGGCGTTGATCGGGCCAGCGCTGGAGCTCAGGTCGCCGAGCGTAATCGTGGCGCCCTCCGTGCTGGCGGCCGTAAAGGTCGTGGTGAGCGCGGCGGCTGGGTCGGAGAGCAGATCGACGCTTGGGATGAGGCCGGAAAGATTGAGATCAAACTCCGATTCGAAATCGGTGGCAGTCAGCTCACCAAAGCTGACTTCGTTGAACCCGATCCGCATGGTGCCGCTTGCATCGGGGATCGAGTAAGTGACTTTACCTGCGGCAAATGGTTTTCCGGAGACCGGTCCGATTTCAGCAGGTGCGCCGATTGCCTGGGCGCTGATGCGGGTGATCCCGCCGGGGGCGGTGCCATTATCGGAGGCACCGGTGAATTTCATTTCTGAGAGGAAGGTGGAGGCATCGTTGGCAAAGATGCTCGCAGCAAAAGGCCAGGAGGTTTCCGGGGGGCCGGTTGCGTAGATATAGAAGGCGTTTTTGTTCTCTCCGATGGAAGTGGCAAAGGCGAGATTGCTGAGCGATGCAATGGTGTCCTCGGCGTCAATCTGGCCGTTCTCGTTCAGATCGATCCGAGCTTCGGCCATAGAGCCGTTGATAAAGGCAATCAGCTCACCGAAGGTCGTGAAGCCGGCAGTCGCATCGGCATCGAGAAAGATGAGATAGTCTGTGCTATCGATCTCGAAGGCGAGCGTCAGGTCCTCGGCAAGGACACCATCTGAATGACTGATCGAGATCCCGCCAGCGCCACCGACGCGGAAGGCATTGGTCAGTTGGATGGTGTTGCCGTTCGCCCTGGCGATCACTTGGTTGCCGGTCAGATTAACGGTTGCACTCGTGCGGATGTTCTCGGCAGTGGTGAGCGCCAAGTTTAAATCGGCGACGAGGTCTTGCAGTGAATCGTTGCCAACGGTCGCGCTCGCAGCGACGGTTATTTGGTAGGACTCGCCAAGAACAAAGGCGAGGTCGAAGACACCGTTTTGGCTGAGGGTGAAGGAATCGGTCGGACCAAAGACACCGCTGTTGAACACGATGGGCTCGGCCGGTGCGAGGACGAACTCGACAGCAAAGTTAATTTCCAGCCCGCTGATGGTCATGGTGACCTCGGTTGTGCCATCCAGACTGATGGCACTGACTTGCGCCGAATTGTAGGGGATGCCGAGTTCGGCGGTCAGCGACTCGGAGCCCGCAAGGTCAGCGGAGAACTCGAAGCGCACGCGGTTAGTCGAGGCATTGTAGGATGTGGCGTCCGGTGTTCGGCTAATGATCGAGCTGTCCGCGAAATCCGAGAATGTCCTCAGGTCGATCGGGCGGATGCTGCTCGCGTTGGCTCCCGTGGTGAAGCCGAAGGGGATGACCTGCGCGGCGGTGGCAGCCGACACGACTGCGGCCTCAAGGGCGCCTCCGGTCGTCACGAAGCGCAGGTATTGGGGCTCGGTCAGGGTGGACGCGTCGGGATCGCTGACTTCGGTGCCATCGGCCAACACAGTGATGGCGCGCACCGTATTGGCACCGAACTCGGTATCGAGTTGACCCTGCAGCGTATTGAGGAAGCTGGCAATGTCGGAGGCGCTTCCGCTGCCGGCGGTTGCACTGATGGTTGCAGTCGTGCCGTCAACCGTCAAAGAAATGGAGGCGGCTTTGATCAGGGGAAGCAATAAGGGCAGGGAAGCGGTGATACGCTCGCCACTGCTGGCCGAGGCGCTATTGCCGGCGGTGACCGACTCGAGGAGAGCGAGCTCGTCTCCGTTGACGATCTTATACTTGGTCAGGTCAGCCGGGGCACCCGGGTGCGGGAGGATCTTGAGCGAGGTGATTCCGCTCGGTGCCGCGGAGTAGAAGGCCAAGGAGCCCGAAGAATCCAGAACCTGCAACTCGTCGTAGAGTGCCTTGTAGGGATTCGCTGCAGCGATGTTGTCGATCTGAGTCTGAATAGCGCTCAGCCAATCAGCCAGGGTCTGGCGGGTGTCATTGATGTTTCCGGTGAGGACGGTGCCGGTCACAGCGGGAACATTGATTTCGGCGTAGCTGCTCAGGTCATCGTTCAAGACCAGCGCAAAACGGAACTGCTGATTGAGCAGTGTGCTGGCAAAATTGAAGAAGAAGCTAGCGTTGGCGAAGTTGGGATCATTCTGGATGATGGTCAGCGCCGGGTCGCCGGGGGTGACGAGCAGTTGATCATAGGCGTCGACGCCTGAGCCGATGCTGTCATTGAACAGATCCTGCCAGGAAAAGATTTCACCGAGGTCGATGGTTTGCCCATTCGCATCGACGAGGAATGGAAGCGGCTGGCCGAGCAAATCGGAACCGCTGCCCTGCACTGAATTATAAGTGAAGCCCGCATCGAGGATGCCTTGAATCACATCCTCGGGAGTGAGCAAGGTGAAGGCCCGCAAGTTATCAAAATCGGTAGCCACATAGGTCGGACGAGTGCTGTCAAAAAGATCGTCATCGTCAACGTTGAGCTCAGCGTCGCTGGCCACCGTCGTGCCGAAGAGCGTGGCGTCGATGATGATGTCGAGGTCGGCCGAGCTGTCACCCAGATCGAAGCGAACGAAGTTCGATCCGTTTTTAGCCCAACCATCCAGAGTGCGGGTGGTCGTGTTGCTGCTATCGAAGACGGCATCCAACTCGACGCGCACCGTGCCGGACATCCCATCGGTCACGCCGCGAACCATGCCGACCTCGATGCCGGTATCGACGTTCGTGAAATCGTAGGTGATGGCGGCTTCGGCTTTGTCAATACTGAGGCGGGTAAGGTTGTTGGCCAAACCGCCGCCGGTGTAAGGGGCGACATTCAACTCAAAGCGAAGGTCCATGGCCACCGAGCTATCGACGGAAAAGCTCGGGGGATTTGTCAGCTGCAAGCCAAGGTCCTCTTTCAAGGTTCCGAAATCGAGTTCAAAATTCCCAAAGCTCTTCGCCTGGTCGAACTGTATCCGAACTTCGTAGCCGTCCGAACCGAAGGTCGAGGAGCTACCGAGCGTCACGCTGACCGATCCGGTCGACCCGTAGGTGCTGACCAGACTATTCAAACGAGTCGTCAGTGCCTGGGTCAGTCCGTTCAGTGTGATCGGGTTTCCTGAAAGGAAGCCATCAATCGAAGCCTCCAGATTCAGAAAGAGTGCCATCTGATTCGGCTGGAAGGATGGATTGAAATTTGGAACAACATCGCCGTCGCTATTATATTCGCGCGGGTAAAACAAATCACGGATCGTGTTTTGGACGTACGGAACCACCTCAGTGCTATCCCAAAGCGAGAAGTATTTATCGCGGGAGGCCTCATCGGAGGGCCAAGCCTTCACGCCAAGGTCGGCATAGAGGCCGTTGAAAATGTCTCCCATCTCAGCGAGCGCATCTTGGATGCCCTGAGCCAGTTCGATCCGCACGGATGAGTTCGCCGAGTTCGTTCCAGCCGCATCGGTCACACTCCACTGGATCGTGCGAAGTGCTCCGGTGATATTGGCCGGCGCGGTGTTGTCGAAAGTGACCTGGCGAAGGAGGGTTTGGTATTGGGCTGCCGTCGCACTGCCAGTGAACGTAAGCACACCGCCGGAATAGGACCAGGAAATTGGGCCGCTGCTGCCGGTGGTGTTTCCATTAACCCCGAGGCGATCGTTGCCCTCCAATCCGGAATTGATGCGAACGGTCGCCGAAGTTACCGGACGCTCAAAATGATTGGCCGGATTTGGATCGGTATCATCCGTGCTCGCCGCGACGGTGATGTTGGAGTCGAGGACAACTTCATTTCCAGCAACCAAAGTATTTTCGAAAAGGACTTGGCCCCCGGCGTTGCCGATCGTCGGATCGATCAGGATCGGGTAGAGCGCTTCGCTGTCATTCACAATGACGAGCAAATCGCCATCGGCGTCCAATTCGAAGCGGGACTCCAATTCCTGACCGGACGCATCCGTTGTGAAAAGATCTCCGTAAGAGACGACCGAGCCGTCGGCGTCCAATATAAAGTAGGCCTCACCATCCGCAAGGAAGGCCGTTGCACCGCTAATTTCGAGGTTCAGGATGAGCTCCCCGGAGCCAGCGACTGGCTCAAAGACTGCGAAGTCTTGGCGGTATCCCGTGTCCAAAACATAAAAATCTTCTCGCAGTGTTCCCCGATCAACCGAGTAATTAAGCGCATCCTGGCTTAGTTCTCCGGTTGCGGAGATGAGTTGCACGGTGCCATCGGCACGACGCAACTCAGTGGGTGTGATGGAAAACCCTCCCGCATCCGAAGCGCTGCCGGGACCGAAGAAACGCGCGCCATCGGAACGGATAACCAGACCCAAATCACTGAAGGGTGCTTGTAAATCCAGCTCAGTATCACCGCTAAATGGGCTGCCTGAACCTAGGGTAAAATACTCTGCGCCGCCGGAGGAAGCGCTGCCCGAAGTCTCGCCGAGGGTCTCACTTGCGGCCTCGTCGGCATCCGATTCGGACGGCGAAAGCGCAGTTGTCAGCGTGTCCGAGACGGGCTCAGGAGACTCAGTTTCGGCACCTGAAGCCACCTCATTCTGGCCTTCTTCAGAGCCTTCTTCAGAGCCTTCTTCAGAGGAAGTGAACTCCATCGTTTCGCCCTCAATTTCGCTCAACAGGGAGGATTCATCTTCCTCTATCGATTGGTTTCCTGACTCGTAACTGCCGTCAAAATTGACTGTTTCGGCGGCCAAAAACTGACCGGCAGACAGGCCCGGAAGCTCCTCTTCGAAGGGCGAAGCATCCAACACAGAGGCCGACAAAAGAACGCGCTGTTCTAAATGCTCGATCGAAAAGCTATGTCTGGTAGATGCCACGAAACTGAATTTCTCTAGTTGATAGACCTCATTAGCAAGCCTTTTTCTTTATTTATCTAAGAAATTTCTACAAACTTAAACCAGAGTCAAGACCCCAAATGAGCTCGGTTAATTGCCCAACTCAGGTGCCGATACGGTCTAGGCTGCGGTTCATTAAGCGTTCACTCATCTCCGAATCTTGCCTCAGAACGATCAATCTTTGGTTGTGACTTTTGCGAACCGCCCGCTTTTCGGCGCGTTTGAAAGCCCAGTTTCGGAGACCGATTGCGGGGAGCAGGGTTTGGAAAAACTTTGGTAGGTGCCGCTTGAAAATCTCGTCTTGCTGCGAGGCAAATCGCGCCGTGGATCCGGGATCCCCCTGACGCCCGGCCCGGCCCATCAGTTGCCGATCAATCCGCTTCGATTCGTGGGGTTCGGAGACCACCACATGGAGGCCGCCGCGCTCGGCTACCTTCCGATCAATCTTAATATCTGTGCCCCGGCCGGCCATATTTGTAGAGATCGTGACCCTCCCCTCGCGTCCCGCCATGGCGATAATCGAGGCTTCGTCGGCGTGGCGAACGGCGTTTAAGACACTGCACTCGATCCCCCGGTGCCTCAGCTCTTGGGCAATCCGCTCGCTGGACGCGATACTCCGCGTGCCGACGAGGATTGGCCGCTCGCTCGCATGCAGCCGGACGACCTCCTCAACCAGAGATTTGAGCTTTGCCTGCTCGGTCGGAAAGACGCGCAGACTCGCATCTTTACGCTGATTCGGGCGATGCCGCGGCACCTCAATAAAGGGCAGACGGTAGATTCGCCAAAACTCGACTGCCGCTTCGCGAGCGGTGCCGGTAATTCCGGCCAAATGACGAAATAGCCGGTAAAACCGCTGAAAACTGAGCCGGGCGAGGGTCTCTGAAGGGGTCGAAATCTCCAAAGACTCTTTTGCCTCAACCGCTTGGTGGAGGCCCAATCGCCAAGACCGCCCAGGCATTTTCCGCCCGGTAAACTCATCGACAATGACCAAGGCGTCATCATCGATCACGTATTGACTGCCTTCCTGGAAAAAGTGCCGCGCCTGCAGTGCCGTCACAACGAGATCGGCCATCCACGAAGGCGCTGCCAAGAGCCCGCTTTGCTGCGCGCACCAAAGTTTAACCTTTTCGCGCCCACCCTTGGTCAATTCGATGTCTTTTTGACTCTCGTTGAGCAGGTAGTCCTCTCCCGGCAGAAACGACGCAGCCACTTGGTAGGCCCCTATCGTGGCGTCCTTAATATTGCCATTTTCAACCTGCCTGCTGATAATCAGGGGGGTGACGGCCTCATCGATCAACTGGTTGTCCGCCTCGTCCACGAAAGCGGTGTGGATACCGCGCAACACTGCCTGGCTTGCCGAGCGACCGCTGCAGAGCCGGCCGACCGAGCGCATGGGCGCGTAGGCATACTCTCCCAGCATGATACGGTCTCGGAGAAAGTCCGCGACCAACTCCTTACCCGTGCAGTAAACGACGGCCGCGCGGTAGGCTTTTTGACGGGCAGCTGCGTCCATATCGGACTGAATGGCGGAGACGGTGAGGCCGCAGTATTCATAAAAAACCCTGAGATTTTCCGCATCGCGTCCGGCCAGATAATCATTCGCCGTAATAATATGCACGGGGCGGCCCGACCAGCCGGCAGCCGCCGCTGCCAGTGCAATGGTCAGGGTTTTTCCCTCACCCGTAGCCATTTCGGCGAGTGAGGCCTGTGAGAGTGCGAGCGCCCCCATCATTTGAGTCTGGTAGGGCACGATGCCCAGACTCTTAACCGCAGCCCCCGCTAAATAAGGGAGCGCTGCAATAAATCCATCAGCCCAGCGATTACCCAGACGCTGTAATTCACGGTGATGCACGGCCAACTCGCTGCGAAGTGAACTTTCGCGCAGCTCGGCAACCTCGCGCTCGTAAACCGCGTAGCACTGGCCCGAGAGCGCCCACAGACGTCGTGAAAAAACTCTGCGCGAGCGCCAACGCCCGATCCAGCTGTCGACCCAGGCGTCCAGCCCCTCGGGAATCGGCTCCAGCTTCGGGATATCCGTCTTGCGGACATCACGCATTGGCAACTCTTTGAGCGGGACGGCCATGGTTTAGATCTTAAAGCGCCGCTGCAAGAGTTGGCGCAAATCCTCCATCCATTGCTGCAAGAGCGGCATCGGCGGCGCCTCGAAGCGCGCCAGCCCGGTGCGCCCGTGCCAAAAGTCCTCCGTTCCGGCGGAGAAGGTGCCGATTACGAGAAAGAACGGCTCATAGCTCTTCAGTCCGGTTTGATCACCGTCTTCAAGACGCACGCTCCCGCCCGATGGCCAGCCCAGCGCGGGGCTCGGCAAAAAGTCCTGACGCCCCGGAATAAGCCGCACGGAAGCAGGCGCATAGGCCTCACCGGCAGCTCCCGTAAAACGAATTTCAAACTCGGTCGCATCGTCTGAGAACAGCTTGCCCGCATCGTCTTGCGAAACGACGGCGCGGAACTCCCAGTCCTGACCCCCGACAATTTCTCCGACCAGATCGCCACGGTTGAACCAGCGGCCGTCGAGCGCGTGCATGCCCATAAGCATCAAGCGTCCACCCGAGGGGGCCCGGACTTGCAGGGCGGCTGCCCGTTCGAGGAGTTCTTCCAATTTGGTTTCCGTCACCACCCGTCGCTCGGCCAGCGGCGCGAGTTCTTCCGGAGCCTGCGACAGGCTGCGTCGCTCCATCGCAACCAGCTGCGCCAGTTCCGCCCGCAGATTGGCGATTTCAAGGATCAGCTCCGGATTTTGCATCTCAAAGAGCACTTCCCCGCCGACCACCGCGGCATCGGGCTGCGCAGCCGCTCGACTCACAAATCCAGAGCT
>JAZBPM010000032.1:0-5247 GCA_036351615.1 Desulfofustis sp. | reverse complement strand
GGAACTGCTGTTACCGGCCGCGCTGAGCGCCGACAAAGATGCCGGACGGCTGGATGTTTATCGAGTCGACACCAAGGAGGAGACCGGGCACCTGTTGCGCGGCGCGGCAGCACCGGCGCAGTCGATAAAGATGAGTGCATCGCGGAAAAAACAGCTGGCGATGCGGATCGCCCGGCTCCGACCGCAAATCGTCATCGGCGAGGAGAGGATGGAGCGTCAGCCGGATAGAACGGGCCGAGGACGCGGACGAAGCGGACGCAAACCGAAAGCGGAGATGTGGCTGCGAACCGACTCTCCACAGCTGCTGCTGGGTCGATTACCGTTCCACGCGGATCGTTGCGTGGTGCACCTGCGGCGCCAGTCGCTGAGTTTTTCCGGACAACTCAAGGGAATGCACAAAGGTGCGGTTCGTGACATCATCTGGGCCTTGCCGCCGGTCATCTCGCCTGCCGCGATGACCGCTTTGCAGCGTGATATCAGAATCCTGATCCGCTCCGGTTTTCGCAGTTTCCAGATAGCTCAGCTCGGGCAGATCGAGCTGTTCGCCGGCGAAAAGGTGAACCTGTTCGGGGACTATACCCTTAATCTGCTCAACAGCCAGGCCCTGGAGTTGGTTTTTCGCTTTGGACTTCAGGGCGTTCAGCTTGCCATCGAGGCGGATCGCTCCTGCCTGGCCCGGGCGGTTGCCGGCTGGCGGCAACGGCCCTCGGTCGATCAGGCCGCCAAGCGTTCGCCCGGTCTGCTCGGCCTGACGGTTTATGGTTCCCCGCCGCTGTTTACCGCCCGACTGGCGGCCGATCATTTTGTCTACGGCCGGCCGCTGGCCAGTCCGAAGCAGGAACTGTTCACCATTGAAAAGCAGGAAGGCGTCACGGTGACCAGACCGCAACGACCATTTTCACTGCTACCGTTTCGCGGTGAGCTTGAGCAGATCGGCATCGATTATCTGGTGGTCGATCTGTCGGGAGTTCGGGCGGGCAAAAAAGACTTGCAAGAACTCGGGCGGCGCATTCTCGGAACGGATAAGGTCCCCGCCCTGCCAACGTTCAATTATCGGGGTACCCTCGCGTAGGGACGAATCCCGTCAATTGGCGACTTTGCTCCTGATCTCGTCGATGCGACGCATCCCTTCCATCAGTAATTTCATGAAATAACCGATTTCAGGAATCTCGAAATCCTCAGGAGGGATACCCGGCGTGAAACGGAAACGTCCCTGGTGTTCTTTGAGAATCTCGTAGAAGGCGGCTTCTCCGGAAAACGTATCGTATTTTGCCTTGATCAGACTTCCCTGGCGAAAGGAGAAACGGGCCGTGCCGCGAGATAGTTCGCTGATGGTCAGGATGCCGGTCTTGCTATTCATGTTCAGCGTTTGAAAAAGAGCCTCGGCCGGGATTTCGGTCAGACTGCCGATCATTCCCGAAGACAGATCTTCACTACGGATCATATTGGCTTTGTTCAGCCGACTGGCCATCAAACGGGAGAAATAGAGCTGGACAGAGGGGAAATGATCGAGGATTTTTTTGAAATTGGTCTGGTCGATATAGAGAATAGACGTGTCTTCCCGGACCTGGATGGTGGCGCTGACCTTGTCGTTGCAGATCAGGCTCATCTCTCCGAAGACATCACCTTTTCCCAGTTTGGAGATGGTGATGCCCGCCTCGTTGATGACGTTGACACTGCCGGTGACGATAATGTAAAAGTTACCGCCGATGTCGCCTTTGCGTAAAACGATGGCGCCTTTTTCGTAGGAGGTGAGCCGGAAGAACCGGACCACTTTGTCGAGACTCTGGTTGTCGATATTTTTGAAGAAAGCGAAATCGCTGAACAGGTGCATCATCGAGCCGATCTCGTTGGCATTGGGCGGCTGCTCGGAGGCGACCAGGCGGTGCTCGCTGCTGTGTTCAAGTTTGATGGAACCGGTGCAGCCGCTGCAGGAGACCAGGCAGACCGGGATCTTGTCCCCACGTTCGTATTGAATGACGATTCTGGTGAGGTCGCCGGTTAGAATCTTGCAGATCTTCTTTTTGGCCGGTGAGTGGATGACCGAGGTGGTGATAAAGGAATTTTCTTCGCCATTGTTCATTGAAATAGCGACACCGGTAACGCTGAACTCGTCCCCATACTGATAAAGTGGGCAGCGTCTGTTCTCGATAAGGCGAAAAAGAATTCTTGGAAACCCCATGATAATGACCGTCGGTTGGACATACGGGAACCTTGAAAAATTGGTGTTTCGGCCAATTGCATCGCTGCACAATCAAATTTTATCCTGGCAATATCGTGTATATGCCTGCGGTAAAATTTTCTTGCACGCCTCGAACTTGAACGAAATTACGGATTTTCAAGATCCCCATGAGTGTCGCAGTTTGGCAACATAAACGCAAGAATTGGCACTTGGTGTCAGGGGCACTGATACCGTGAGCGTATCCCACGCGATCCTGAACTGTCAAATAGAAAGCCGGCCGGTGACGCGTCGGCACCATGCTTGAAAATTCGGGCCGGCTTTATTATAGTTATTGACTTGCGACTGGTAGTGCATTAAGTATACCAGTCTTTTCATCATACCGGGCTATGCCCGAAACAATGTCATTGCCCCGTCAACCGATTGTTTTCGGGACGGCGGTCGAATAGCAGACAGGATTTAACAGGAGGAAGTAATTCGTGGCAAATCATAAATCAGCGGAAAAGCGGACTCGTCAGTCCCAGGTTCGTCGTATGCGCAATCGGACCAATCGTTCCAAAATGAAGACGGCTATCAAAGGCCTGAGCCAGGCTATCGAGGCCGGGTCGGTGGAAGAGGCCAAGACCGCTCTTGCTGCAGCCGTACCGGTCATCGCCAAGACCGCATCGAAAGGGACGATTCACAAGAAAAACGCCTCGCGCAAGATTTCCCGGCTTACCAAACGGGTCAACAATATGGAGACCGGCGCCTGATTCGTTTCGCGTCGGTAACCGCCCGCATCCTGTTGGCGCGGTTGAAAGAGATGACCGCCGGGCCATGTTTATGGACCCGGCGGTTTTTTTTTGCCCCCAATTAGTGCGTAACCGTACGGATATGGTATTTTCCACGCAGCGAGTGACTCCCCGTTGGTTCCTCTTGAGACAGATCAGATGAAATCGATACCGATTGTTCCAGAGAGCGGCGAGTTTTGCCGGCGTGCCGGTGAAAAGCGGCTGATTCCGCTGAGTGCGACGATTATCGCCGATCTCGATACACCGTTGACCCTGTTTTGCAAGATCTTCGGTGACCGGGAAGAGGTGTTCCTCTTTGAAAGCATGGAGGGAGGCGAAAAGTGGGGCCGTTATTCATTCATCGGCTTTGAGCCGATTGCCCTTTTCAGTTCACGGGATCATCGGGTAACGATGCACGGCCCGGCAGTCGCGGCAAGCCGTGAGGAAGAGATCGACAACCCGCTCGCCGCCTTGCGCGCTCTGCTTGCCGACATGGACGCGTTTGTCGACCCGGAACTGCCCAGATTCTGCGGCGGAGCCGTCGGCTTTCTCGGATACGACACCGTCCGCTTCCTGGAAGAGCTGCCCGACTCCCATGAACCACTCGATCTGCCCGACTCATCCTTTATGGTTCCGGGAGTCGTCCTGGTTCACGATAATGTTCGTCAGACGGTAACCATCGTTTGCTGGGCGGATACCCGTGACCAGGCGGACCTGGTACGGTGCTACCAGAATACGGCCGAGCGGCTGCAGGGCATTATCGCTTTGCTGCAGGCCGCTGTTCCCGAAGCGGTACTTGCCAAGCGGGGCAATGCGTCGGCGGTACACGATTTCCATTCCAATATGGAGCCGGAGCGGTTTTGGTCCATGGTCGAGCGGGCCAAAGAGTATATCCTGGCCGGCGATATTTTCCAGGTCGTTTTGTCCCAACGTTTCCATACTCAGACCGATCTGCCTGCCCTGTCCATCTATCGGGCGTTGCGTCATATTAATCCGAGCCCCTATCTCTTTTTCCTGAAGTTCGGCGAGTTGATCCAGATCGGTTCATCACCGGAGATTCTCGTTCGCAAAGAAGGCGATACCATCGAGTTGCGACCGATAGCCGGTACCCGGCAACGGGGCCGGACGGCGGCGGAAGACGCCGCATTGGAACAAGAGCTGCTGGCTGATCCGAAGGAGCGGGCCGAGCACCTGATGCTCGTCGATCTCGGCCGCAACGATGTCGGCCGGATCGCACGAGGCGGCAGTGTCGAGGTTCGGGATCTGCTGACCGTGGAACGGTACAGCCACGTAATGCATATCGTGTCCGGAGTGCATGGTTCCATTGCCGACGGGCGGGATCAATTTGATGTGGTTGCCGCTTGTTTCCCTGCCGGCACGGTGAGCGGCGCTCCGAAAATCAGAGCCATGGAGATCATCGAGGAGTTGGAGCCTCAGCGGCGCGGCCCCTATGCCGGAGCCATCGGCTATTTCGGGTTCTCCGGCTCAATGGATTTCTGCATCGCCATCAGGACTTTTGTCATGCACGGCCGTGATCTTTACATCCAGGCCGGCGCCGGCATCGTCGCCGACTCCGATCCGCACCGGGAATTCGAAGAAACCGTCAACAAATCAATGGGTTTACGTCGCGCCGTCGAACTGGCGGAGAAGAGGTTCTAAGCGATGATCGTCATTATCGACAACTACGATTCGT
Organism: Desulfofustis sp.; assembly: GCA_036351615.1. Taxonomy (GTDB): domain Bacteria; phylum Desulfobacterota; class Desulfobulbia; order Desulfobulbales; family Desulfocapsaceae; genus Desulfofustis. The sequence goes on along the minus strand of JAZBPM010000032.1, from coordinate 605 downwards.
TCACCTATAACATCGTTCAAACCATTGCCGACCTGGTCCGTGATGACGATCATCCGGAAGAGGTTTGTGTCGTCCGCAACGACAAGATCACCTTGGATGAGCTTGAGCGACTGGCGCCGCGACGGTTGATCATCTCGCCCGGGCCCTGCACACCGAAAGAAGCGGGCATCTCGATCTCGGTCATCAACCGGTTCACCGGTTCGATCCCGATTCTTGGTATCTGCCTCGGTCACCAGGCGATCGGCGATGCTTTCGGCGGCGAGGTGGTGCGGGCCGAACGGATCATGCATGGAAAAACAAGTCCGATCTTCCACGACGGTCGCGGTGTTTTTACCGGGCTGCCCAACCCGTTCGACGGCATGCGCTATCATTCGCTCGTCGTCAGAGACCAAGGGCTGCCGGACTGCCTGGAGGTCACTGCCCGTACCGATCAGCAGGAGATGATGGGGCTGCGTCACCGGACAGAGACCGTTGAAGGCGTCCAGTTCCACCCGGAATCGATCATGACGCCTGACGGTCGATATCTGCTGCACAATTTTCTTGACGTCAACTACCCGGCGCTGCTCGGCCACCGGTGAAAGTCCGGTTTGCCGACAGCGCCGAAG
>JAZBPM010000031.1:0-17158 GCA_036351615.1 Desulfofustis sp. | reverse complement strand
CGGCCTGGCCGGAGAAGAAATAGCCGTCGGCGACGGTGGTGGTCCCGGAACGAATCATTTCGGCGGCGGCCAGCAGGGTGCACCAATAGACCATCTCCGGGTTGACATGGGCCGCCTCGGCCGGAAAGATGTGCTCATTGAGCCAGGCGGCCAGTTCCAGGTCGTCAGCCAGTCCGCGAAACAGGGTCATCGCACAGTGGTTGTGCGCATTTACCAGACCCGGCAGCAGCAGCTTGCCGGCTGCATCGATAACGGTGCCTTTTGCACGCTCCGGAAATGATGACATTGGGCCGATCGCGGTGATGCGACCGGCACCGATTTCGACAAAACTCCGGTGACCGATCACTCCATCGGGTCCGGAGAGTAGAGAACAATTGGTGATCAGCAGGTCGTTGGCCATAATCTCGATTCCCCCCATCATGGGGAGTCATAACGAAGGATAAAAATCATCGTCGTGGACGGCTAGGCTGGTCGCTTCTCTCCTCCGGTTCCCGGTCCCGTCCGTACCCCTTCGGGGCGGATTGCTCGCCCTGCCGGACTTCCGCGATGCAGCAACCCTCAAATAGAAGCAACCGGTTCGGGGCAGTCGATTTGCGCACCCCCCCCCACGACTATTCGCCATAGGGGTATCTGGCATAAGCGAGCTTTTCCGCTTGAACGGTTTCTGGGGGGCGATTATAAATTGACAGGTGTGAAATATAAAGGTGAAAAACATGAGGGACCGGATTACCGGTCCCCTTATCCGGTCAATCGCCTGTCGCCGACCATCGATCTGGTCGAGATGGCCCGGGTGGTTGCCGCGGCAGATGATATCCTGGCCCTGCAGGCGGCCGGTAAGTTGCGTCTGCTGGCCGAGCAGATGGCGGAGCTGCAGGAGAAGGCCCGGCAGATCCTGTTGACAACACAACAGAACCAGGAGCTGCATCGGGTCAGTTGCGCCTTCCGCAAGGTTCCGGGGAAGATTTACCACCTGTATCGTCGCCGGGACAACACCTCTTTTTTTTCGCTGATCGCCCCCGCTGAGTGGTCCGCGATGGGAAACGATCCGCCCGCGCGTTTCGTCGGCAGCTATCGACTCGAAGCCGACCAGAGCTGGACCGTCGTTGTCACGCCATCGTGAAATGCGGTAACAACCGTACCATCTTCCGGGATATCGAATCAATCCTCAGCACAATCGCAAGAGTATAGGTGATGGAGAAAAAGCAATTTGTCGAAGCACTTGTCGACGGCGACCTGCTCGACGACCTCTTTCTGGTCAAAAGCGTCCGACGGGCCGAGACCAGGGCCGGCAAACCCTATCTGCTGCTGACGCTGGCTGATCGGAGCGGCGAGATCAGCGGTCCGGCTTCGGACAATGCCGAAGCCCTGGAGCCGATTTGTGTTACCGGGGCGGTGGTCAGGGTGCGCGGCCAGGTGCAGACGTACAACAACAAGCTGCAAGTACAGATCAAAGATATCTTTGCGGTCGATGATACGGCCTGGCAGCCGGAGACCTTCGTCGCGGCCAGTAGCCGCAGTCAGGATGACATGCGAAGCGAACTCGACCGGCTGATCACCAGTGTCCGCACGCCGTACCTGCGCGCGCTGCTCAGACAGATCTTCGATGGTGGTGCGACCGGTCCCCTGTTCCAGACGGCTCCGGCCGCCAAGGGAATCCACCACGCTTACCTCGGCGGGCTGCTCGAACACTCCCTGTCGATGGCCAGGGTCGCTGGGCTGCTCGCCGATCATTACCGGGGTATCGATCGGGATCTGCTGGTGACCGGTGCGCTGCTGCACGATATCGGCAAGACCGAGGAACTGCTCAATGCGACGGGTGTTATCGAGTATACGGATGTCGGTCGCCTGAAAGGGCACCTGGTGATCGGTTGTGAAATGATCGGTCGTGCGGCGCGCGGCATCGACACCTTTCCCGACGAGGTGCTGACCCACCTGCAGCACCTCGTTCTCAGTCATCACGGCCGTCTTGAATTCGGCTCACCGGTGCTGCCGATGACAGCCGAGGCGCTGCTGCTCAGCTTTATCGATGACCTGGATGCAAAAATGAATCTGGTGGAACAGCTCAGTCGCAAGGTCAAAACGGATGTGCCGGAATGGAGCGATTACCAGCGGAGCCTGGAACGCTTCCTGCTGCTGCGACCATTGTCCGGGGACAGCGAGAAAGCGGTGACCGGGGGGGAGCAGGACATCCCGGTCAAACAGCGAACGCTGTTCTAGCAGGAAAAAGTAATGAGTGTCAATCGACTATCGCTTTCCGTGCTGCAAGGACAGGAGAAGGCCAAGCGCCTGTTGGAGCGAATCTTTGTCTCACAGCGGCTGGCCCATGCCTATCTGTTTCGCGGACCGGACGGCGTGGGCAAGCGCTTCTGCGCGCTGCTCGTGGCGGCGCGGCTTAATTGTCGGCGGCCGACTGAGATCGGTGCCTGCGGCGAGTGTTTGTCGTGTCGAAAGTACCTGTCGGGCAACCATCCGGATTTTATCACCGTCAGTCCGGACGGGGGGACCATCAAGATCGACACTATCCGCGAATTGTGCCGTTCTCTTGCCTATCCGCCCTACGAGTCGCCGGTCAGGACCGTCGTCCTCGAGGATGTGCATACCCTGCGCAGCGAGGCAGCCAACAGCCTTCTGAAGACCCTGGAAGAACCGCCCGAGCACAACGTGCTCATCCTGACGGCGGAATCGAGCCGGGAGGTGCTGCCGACGATTCTCTCACGCTGTCAGATCATCCCCTTTCACCCGCTCAGCAGCGCTCAGACGACGCTGGTGCTGCGGCAACAGGAGCCGGAGATCAGCGATTCGGAGGCCGAGTCGCTGGCCGCAATCGCCGGCGGCAGTCCGGGCCTGGCCTTGCTGCTGAGGCGCCAAGGCATTATCGAGGTCTGGCGTGACCTGGTGTCGCTGCTCACCGAAACCGCCGGCGATTCGGCCGACTCGGTCGCCGCACTGCTGCAGACCGCCGAGCGGATCGCAGCACTCAAACAATACCTGCCGTTACTCCTTGATCTGCTAAGGTTCCGGGTCGGCGATCAGGCGACGGAGCGGTCGTCTCGGGCCGGCCTGTCCCGGAGCGAGTCGGTGCGTGCCCGGCTGGCGGCCATCGATCGCGCCGAGCGCCGGCTGGCCAGGAATTGCAACAGATCCCTGGTCTGTGAGGTTTTGCTTTTTGATTTACAATCACTGGAGCCTCGGGTATCGTTATAAATTCGGCAATAATTCTTGAAAGGCGCCGATTTCAACGGTTTGAGGATAATGAGTCAGCACGACGATACGACGACAGAGCACCATCACCAGCCTGCCGAGGATATACGCTCGTTCTACCGGGTCAGATTCCGGGATGACGGTCAGGAATACACCGCTTCGGCTTCCATGGCCGATCTCAAGCGTGGCGACACGGTCATGATCAAGACTGATCACGGTCTTGAACCGGCCCGGGTCTACGGGCCGGCACCGGCCGATCCCGAGGGCGCCGTCAAGCGGGCGGTCAGCTGCGAGATCTCGCGGCGGCCGACGTCCGACGAGGAAAACCGCTATCTCAATCTTGCCTCGCACGAGCAGGATGCCTTTGCCGTGTGCGAACGTCTGATCGACAAACATGATCTGGTAATGCGGCTGATCAACGTTGAAAAGTTTTTCAACGGCAGCAAAATGATCTTTTATTTCACTGCCGACAACCGGGTCGACTTTCGGGCCCTGGTAAAAGACCTCGTCCAGGAATTCCGAACCCGGGTAGAGATGCGCCAAGTCGGTGTTCGTCACGAAACCAAGATGATTGGTGGGGTCGGTATCTGCGGCCGGGAACTGTGCTGCAGCTCGTTTATGAAGAAATTCGACTCGGTTTCGATCAAGATGGCCAAAGAGCAGGACTTGCCGCTCAATCCGGCCAAGATATCCGGAGTGTGCAACCGCCTGCTCTGCTGCCTGACCTACGAATACGACATCTATCGCAAACAGCGCAAAGGCATGCCGAAAGTCGGGCGCAAGATCAAGATCGGCAACGAGATATACCGGGTCAAGCGGCAGAACCCGTTGCAGCAGTCACTGGTTGTCGGTACTTCCGAAGGAGAGGAGCGACTGCTCAGCAAGGAGGAATGGGGTGCCGGAGAGCTGCTTCCGTCCGACAAGAGTCCGAAGAGAAACGGCAAGCGACCGTCTTCGGTGCCGGATACCGATGAAGCCGGGAAAAACGGAGACGACAACACCAACCCACGCACGTCATGACAACCTATATCACGACCCCGATTTATTATGTCAACGCCCAGCCGCATCTCGGGCATGCCTACACCACCATTATTGCCGACACCTACAGCCGGTTCAAGCGGCTCTGCGGCGACGAAGTCCGTTTTCAGACGGGGACCGACGAGCACGGCGACAAAATAGTCGAAGCCGCGGCCCGGGAAAACGTCGAACCGCGCGCTTACGCGGACCGGATTGCCGAGATGTTCCGCCAGGCCTGGCCGCTGCTGAACGTCGATTATGACCGGTTTATCCGGACTACCGAGCCCGACCATGTCCGCACCGTGCGCTCCATCCTGCAGAAGGTTTACGATGCAGGCGACATCTATTTCGATAGTTATTCCGGTTTGTATTGCACCGGCTGCGAGCGGTTTCTGATCGAGCGGGAGCTCATCGACGGGAAATGTCCCGATCACCAGGTGGCGCCCAAGGAGATCACCGAAGAGAATTATTTCTTCCGGATGTCCAAATACCAGCAGTCCCTCATCGATCATATCAAGGCGCATCCGGAATTCATTACCCCGGAACGCTACCGCAATGAAGTGCTCTCCTTCCTGAGCGAGCCGCTCGAGGACCTGTGCATTTCCCGGCCGACCAGTCGCTTGACCTGGGGGATTCCGTTGCCGTTCGATGACCGGTTCGTCACCTATGTCTGGTTCGACGCGCTGATCAATTACCTGACCGGCATCGGGTATCCCGACGGAGCTGATTACCAGCGCTGGTGGAGCGGTGCGGAACATCTGATTGCCAAGGATATCCTCAAACCCCATGCCATCTACTGGCCGACCATGCTGCTGGCCGCCGGCGCGCCGCTCTATCGCAAACTGCATGTCCACGGTTATTGGAACATCGAAAACACGAAGATGTCGAAAAGCCTCGGCAACGTGATCCGGCCCGGGCAACTGGTCGAGTTGTACGGGCTCGATACCGTACGCTATTTCCTGTTGCGCGAGATGGTCTTCGGGCTTGATGCCTCGTTCAGCGGGGAGGCGATCATCGCCCGCCGCAATGCGGACTTGGCCAATGATCTCGGTAACCTGTTCAGTCGTAGTCTGTCGATGATTAGCAAGTATTGCGGCGGCATGATCCCGGCGGCGACGGTACTGGAGGAGACGGACCGCGCCCTGCAGGACCGGGCGCGCGCGATGCTCGACGACTATCGCCGGCAGATGGATGATTTTGCGTTTCATCGAGGTCTGCAGGCCGTCTGGGAATTCGTCGGGGCGGCCAATCGTTACATCGTCCAGAATGAACCATGGGCCCTGGCCAAACAGCCCGAGCGCCGCGCACGGCTCGAGACGGTCCTCTATAATCTGGCCGAGAGCCTGCGTCTGCTCACCCTCGTCCTGCAGCCGGTAATGCCGGAGACGGCAGAGAAAATGCAAACTGCTCTGGGCCTTGACGGTGATACACCACCGATGCGGACGCTGACCGAGGGCGGTACCTGGGGTATGATGCCGGCAGGGACCAGGATCGGCCCGCTCGCTTCTCTGTTTCCCCGGATCGATGCGACCGATGAGCCGGGTGAAGTCCAGACGAATCGAAGCAAGAAGAAAAAAACGGAACCGAGCCCATTACCCGCCTTCGAAGCCGATCTGCTCGACATCAAACGGTTTCAGGAAATCGACGTGCGCGCGGCCCGGATCGTGGCGGCGGAGCGTATCGAGAAATCGGATCGGCTGCTCAAGCTGACCGTGCTCGCCCCGGAGGAGCGCACCGTGGTGGCCGGTGTGGCCGGTTCTTACCGGCCGGAGGAACTGGTCGGACTGACGGTCGTATTGGTCGCCAATCTCAAGCCGGCGACATTGATGGGGGTTACTTCCCAAGGGATGGTTCTGGCGGCCAAGGAAAAAGACGAAAACGGCGTGCAGCGATTCACTCTGGCCACGCTATCCACGGACGTGGCGCCGGGGTCGAAGGTGGCATAAGAACAAGGAGCAATCATGTTTGTTGCAGGTAATTTTCTGGCGGCAGTGGCCGGCATCATTGATTTTCTGCTCACCGTCTATATGTGGGTCATTATCGGTCGGGCGGTGATTTCCTGGGTTAATGCCGATCCCTATAATCCGATCGTCCGCTTTCTCTACGAGGTGACCGAGCCCCTGCTCGGGCGGATCAGGCGAGCGCTGCCGGTCAGTATGGGCGGTCTCGATCTGTCTCCGGTGATCCTGATTGTCATCATTATGTTTTTGCAGAGCTTTCTTGTCCCGACACTGCGACAGCTGGCGCACGGTCTTGGTTGACGGGACCACCGATGATACCCTTCATTGACTCAACAGGAGGCAGGTTATGGCGATAACTCCACAGGCGATCAAAGACCAGGAGTTCCAGACGAGATTCAGGGGGTACGATGCGGTCGAGGTTAAGGCGTATCTGGAATTGATCGCCGAAGAATTCTTCGAGCTGTTGGAAAGACTGCGCCAGCAGGAAGAGGAAATTGCTGAAATCAAACGGCAGAAGGAGCTTGCCGAAGAGGTTAACAGCCGATTGCAGAGTGACGTCGATGCCTCTCAGCGGTTGGTAGAAGAGCTACGTGGCAGCCTTGCGGAGAAAGAGACCAGAGAGGCGGAGCGTGCCAAGGAAATCGAAGAGATGCAGACCGCGCTGGACGATTTTGAAGCGGAGCGCAAAGAGTTTGAAGAGGAGCTCAGCGAGGCCGAGGCACGGGTGTCCGACCGGGATGAACTGCTTCGTGAAAGCAGGGCGGAAATGGATAACCTGCGCAACAAGATCGCTTTTCTCGACGAGCAGAATCGTGAATTGAAAAAAGAGGAAGTGGATTTCAAGCGGACCATCGGCGTGGCACAACGGTTTGCCGATGATTTGATGGAAAAGACCAAAGCGGAAACCGAGGAATTGGTTCGTCAGAGTGAGCAGCGCGCTCAGCAGACCCTTGCCTCCAGTGAAGAAAAAGCTGCTACGGCGCTGCAGGCAGCCCGAGACGAAATCGAGCGTTTGCGCCGGGAAGCCTATGCCGAGCTGTCCCGTCTCCCGGAGGAAATCGAACAACTCAGTCGCCAGCGCAACCGGGTCCGTGATGAGTTGCGGTCGATCCTGACCGGTCATCTGGAGCAACTCGAATCGTTCACCGTTGACGACGAAGCAGTCGCCCGTTACGACTATGACGAATTATTTCAAAAAATCGAATTTCCGGAGCCGGACGAGCTTTTCCAGCCGGAGGATCCTTCCGGGTCGGATGAGGTGGCCGAACTGAACGAGTCGGATCTGTCTGACGGGCCGGCCGAGTCACTTGCTGACGAGATCCAACCCGCCGACGAACTGGATTCGATTCACATGGAATTACCCATCTCCGAAGAGTTGTTCAACCAGGATGATGACGATTTGCGCCGCAAGCTGGAAGAAGGAGGAGTCGCCTATCTCAGCGACGACGATTGATCCGTCGGCGGGCCCGATCGGGCGGAGCAAAGACGGCACACCAATGATCAGCGTTCACGTGCAGCCGCGTGCCGCGAAAAACCGCTGTTGCGGTGTTCACGACGAGGCCTTGAAGGTGGCAGTCACGGCCCCGCCGGTCGATGGCAAGGCCAACAAGGCGGTCGCTGCTTACCTGGCCGAGTTGTTCGGCGTGAGTCGCCGGAGCGTGGTTCTGCTGTCCGGTAGTCAATCCCGAAAGAAATTATTTTTACTGGAATCGCTGACCGAAGAGGAGGCGCGGGCCAAAGTGGCGGCGCTTGTCGTGTCGGACGGTAAGTGAGGCTGACGCATATTTTGAAAGTGAGCGGGGGACAGGTTGAAACCTGTCCCACCGTTGGATGAAATGGGTGATCAGATGGGCAACGCGACAACCGTAAGCAGCAAACGATTTATCGTGGGTAACTGGAAGTGCAGTAAAAACTTGGATCAGGCGCAGGCCTGGCTGACGTCTTTCGCCCGGGACTTTCGGCCGCAGCCGGAACTGCAGGTAATTATCGCGCCGCCGACGATCTGGCTCGTGCCGTTGGCCCGGCAGTTGCAAGACTTGTCTCTGGCCGGCGTCCATTTGGCTGCCCAGGATGTCTCCCCGTTTCCGCGCGGCAGTTATACCGGGGCGATTGCCGCCGACATGTTGACCGGCTCAGCCGACTATGCCATCATCGGTCATGGCGAGCGACGCCGCTATTTTCACGAAACTTCACAGGATGCGGTGAACAAGGTCAGCGAGGCGGTCGATGCCGGCATCAAACCCATTATCTGTGTCGACACGGCCTCGGCGATGTCGCAACTCGTGCCGCTTGGAGATCTCGACAGCGAACAGCTGGTGATTGCCTATTGTCCGGTGGAGGCGATGAGCTATCGAGAGGCGGAAAAGAAGGAAACGGTCGAAGAGGCGGTACGGTTTATCGGTCAGATCCATCCCGCCCGGCCGATCATCTATGGCGGGGCGATAACCCCCGACAACGCCCGCGACTATGCGGCCATTCCCGGTTTGTCCGGCCTCTTTGTCGGTCAGGCCAGTCTCGACCCTGCCGCTTTCGTGGCGATCTGCACCGCAGTTGCCGGTTAATCTTAATCAACGGCTGGGACAGGTTTCAACCTGTCCTCCGCTAACTTCCCCCCTCTCAAAGAGCTATGGAAATCTGCATCGTGGTCGGATGGACTGGCCGGTTCTGCCTCCGGTTGCTGCGCTGCGACCTGATCGGCTGGCCTCCGAGGCCGGCAGACAGGCCATCCATGGCCTGGCCGCCGGGAGCGGACGTCCTGTCCGCTCCCCTTCGGGCCTGATTCTCCGTCCAGCCGGGTCTTCACGATGCAACCTCCGGCAGAACCGGCCAGTCCTGGGGGTGATTTTCACATAACCCCCACGACTGATGGTCACAACGAACGATGAAAATCAGCGTCGTGGTCGGAATGGCTGGTTGGTTTTTGAAAGTGAGCGGGGGGACAGGTTAAAACCAGTCCCGCCGATTTTCATATAAAAAATCTCCCTGGTCATCAGGATTACTTATTCTTTTTTTTCGGCAGCAGAAACGAGGCGACAAAGCCGGCCGAATAAAGGGCCGCGAAAATGAGTCCGATCATGCCGAGATGGCCGATAAAGCCCTGTTGCTGGGATATCCGGTCGGCCAGCAGCAGGATGGACGAACCGACGATCAGCGCCGCAATGATCATCGCCATGCCCATCAGGCGGCTGGCCTGGTCGATTTTTTCCCCGAGATGCTCGATTCGCATCAACTCCAGGTTCAGAGTAAAACGATTATGCCGGGCGTGATCGAGGAACCGCTGGATATCGCCCGGCATGTCCTCGAGCAGCAGCAGGTAGTCGGTCAGCGATTTTTGCAGCCGTTTTCTGATGGCGCCGACGCCGTAGCGATTGGTAACCACCTCTTCGATTTCCGGCTCCACGTGTGACAGCACATCAAATGTCGGGTCGATTTCGGCAGCTACGCCTTCGATGGTCGATAGCGCCTTGACGAGCAGCAGCAGATCACTCGGACAGCGGATCTTGTAGCGCTGCAGCATGGTAAAGAAATCGCCCAGCAGTTCGGCAATATCGATATGTTTTAACGGCGTGGCCTGGACCTGATCGATCAGGTGCTGCAGGTCGACGCGAAAATCGCGACGGTCGGTTACCTGCGGGTCGACATCGGTCAGCTCGATAACGACCCGACACAATTTCGGGACGTCGCCCTTGATTACTCCGGCAACCAGGTCGACGAGCTGTTCCGCGGTTTTCTTGTCCAGATGCCCGGTGGTACCGCAGTCTATGAAGCACAGGCGGCCGCCGTCGAGCAGGAAGATATTGCCGGGATGCGGGTCGGCATGGAAAAAGCCAAATTTGAGACATTGCTTGAACACCGCCTTGGTGGCATTGGCGACGATGGTCCGGCGCAATTCCGGTTTGAGCAGGGTCGGGTCGAGCAGGGACAGAGAGCGGCCCTTGATTTCCTCGAGGGTCAGAGCGTTGCGGGTGGTGGACTGCCAGTAGACTTTCGGGAAACTGATGTCCGGATCGTCCTCGAAATAGCGGTGCAGTCGCTCGGTTGCCTGGGCCTCTTGGATGAAGTTGACTTCGCGCAGCAGTTCCCGGGAGAACTCCTGGGCCACCTCGATCGGGCTATAGCCGAGGTCGGAGAAATACGATTCAACGAGTTGAGCCATGGTTTCCAGCAGGGATACATCATCCTCGACCCGCTGCCGGTTGCCGGGCTTGAGGACTTTGATCACCACCTCTTCGCCGCTGGCCAGCCGGGCCCGGTGCACCTGAGCAAGAGAAGCGGCGGCCAGCGGTTCCTCGTCAATCGAGGAAAAGAGTGTCTCGAGACGCCCGGGAAACTCCTCGGCAAGGACGTGTTCGATGTCGCTGAAGGCGACAGGGGAGACCTTTTCCTGCAGCAGAGAAAATTCGCTTGCCCATTCGGGAGGAATCAGATCGGGCCGGGTTGACAGGATCTGACCGATCTTGATGAAGGACGGCCCGAGTTGCTCGAGGACCATACGGGCCCTGACCGGGCGGCTCAGTTGTTCGTAATGGGGGTGTCGATCCGCTTCGATATCCTCTCTTGTCTTGCCGAGAATCCGATGCAAGCCGGTTTCCGTCACCACTTCCCGAAAGCCGAACTGGGACAGGACCTTGATGATTTCCGCCAACCGTTTCGTGTTTTTGAACGTCTTCCTGAGCGAAGTGATTTTCATCGTCCCGGTTGGACAGGGGTGTTAGGAAGCCATGATGGTGAGAATGGCCTGGTCCCGGCTGCTGCTGACAGCGAGCGCGTCCTGCCAGCGGACGAAGTCGTCGATGGTCCAGTCGAGATCGTTGTTGCGCCACAACATTTTCAGCTCCGGGAGAAAGTCGTCGATAACGGTAAAAATATCCCGGGCATCGGGCCCTTTCGGGTTGAGGTGGGCGAGTGAGAGCAGGTCGGCGATCTGGATTATGATCGGGGCCACCTGGTAGAACGGGGATTCTTGGGGTCGGTGGTGGTAGCCCACTGCATTGATCAGGGACCGAGGAAACAGCCAGCGGTTGAAGAGCCGGATGGCGATTTCGTCGTGGCCGATCGAATAGGTTTCGTTTTCCCGAAGATATCTGGTGAAATCGGTCGGGTCCGAAAGCTCGATAATGTCGGTGTGATTGCCGCTGATACCGACCAGAATGATCAGTTTGCCGATATCGTGAATCAGCCCGGCGATAAACATCTCGCTTCCCGAAAGTCCCCGTTCTTCTGCAATGATTTTCGCCGCCAGGCCACAATGAAACGAGTGATCCCAGAAACGATTGAGAGCTTCCCGGTTGTTCCGGCAAATGGATTGAAAGGAGTTGAAAACCGCCTTGCCGATGACGATATTGCGAATCTCGTTGAAACCGAGGACCATCACCGCCTTTTCCAGATCGCCAACTTCCCGTGGCATGCCGAAAAAAGCGGAATTGGCGAGTTTGAGAATGGTGGCGCACATCGCCTGATCGGGAATGACCGCCAGCATCAAATCGCGGGCCGAACTCTCGGGATCTCCGGTTACCTGCATGACCCTGGATACCGTAGCAGGAAGGGCCGGCAGCGTGTCGACTTGTTTGAGTATCGTAGTGGAGACGGAATGCTTCATGACGAGTGACCTGACGTCTTGGCGCCGAGGGTGCGGAGCGATGAATCGATCAGAGCGGGATCGACTTCGAGGAGCCGGTGTTTGGCAATGACCTGGAGGGCGCGGCTAACCAGGTCCGGATCAAACTGTGCGCCGGCGCCTTCCGTTAGTTGGGCAATGATGTCTTCAGGCGGTAACCGCTTGCGATACGGTCGATCGGCGTTCATCGCTGCAAGTGCATCGACGAGGGCGAAAAAGCGGGCGCCCAATGGGATTTCGTCGCCCTTGAGTCCTTCAGGAAAGCCAAAACCATCAAAGCGCTCGGCATGATGGAGCAGAATCGACCGTTCACCCTGGAAAAAGTCAAAGAGTTCGGTCAATTCGAGCAACTTGTAGGGGAAATCGTTCATTACTTCCCGTTCATCTGAAGAAAATTCCTGCCGTTTTTTAATCATCTCGTTGTGCAGCAACAGCCTGATCGACGTGTGCAGCGTGATCGCGTTTTTAAAGGTGCGAATGAGCGGTTCCGGCAGGTTCATGTGCTGACCGATCAACTCGACGTACCGGCGAACCGCTTTGATATGAGCCTGGTTTTCCTTGCCGGCGATATCCTTGGCCAGTAATTGCAGGGATTCGATGGCAGACTTTTTCGTTTTATCGAGCGTTTTGCTCAAGGTTGCCTTGACCTGAGCCAAATTCTGCTGAGAGGTGTTGGCGCCTGACCGTTCGGCAAGGCGAAAACCAACAACGCGGTTACGACCTTCCGATTTTGCGATAAACAGCGCCCGTTCGGCCATCGTAATGAAATGGTCCGGATCGTTCGGCTGATGTTCGATCAGCGAGGCGACACCTGCCGAGGCGGTGACCTGGTGTTGTTCCGTTCCCCTGACAAAGGGTTTTTCGGCCTGGTTTCGGCGAATCGACTCGGCGATGGTGACCGCTTCTTCCTGCCCGGTATCGGGGAGCAGAGCGACAAAGACCTCGCCGCTGAAACGAAAACAGATGCCCTTTGGCGTGGTCATGCTGGTCAGACGGGCGGCAAAGTCGTTAAGGACGAAGTCGCCATAGGACCGTCCGGCATTTTGATTGAGTTCATCGAAAAAGTCGAGATCCAGGATGAGCAGGGATAGTTCGGTTTGCCGGTCGGTAGCCGAGTCGAATTCACGGGTCAGTACCTTGTTGAGGTGACGCCGATTGTAGAGACCGGTCAGGCCGTCCCGGGAGGCGAGCACGTCGAGGAAATCGCTGTGTTGCTTCATCGATTGCTGCTGCTGGCCGAGCAGGCGGTCAAGTTCTTCGATTCGCTGCTGCCGCTCGACCGAGGTGCGTTGCAATGTCCGGACATGACAGAGCAGACGTATCTGGTCGATCAGGATTTCCTCCGACGGTTCGTTCAGGACAGAGCAGAATTTCGGAAGCTCGGCTTGATAAATCGGCGCTGCCGTCAAAAAAAGGATTGGAATGTCGGCCGAGCAGTGGGGCGGTGGCAGGGGGGCGACTGCTTCATCTTCAGGAGAACCGGCAATGACCAGGTCGAAATCGTGGCGTCGACAAAGCACTGCCGCGGCAGTTGACGAGTCGGCTGCGAAGAGCTGGAGGCCGTGTCTTTCAAGCAGATTTGAGATCTGCTCGGCCGAGGTGATGCCTGCCGTCAGCAGCAAGACTTTCCACTGTGGTTTGTTCATTGTACCTGTTGCTCATTCCCTGGCTGATTCTCATGGGACGGGACAGTGCTTCTCGACAAAGTATAGTAATTTGATAAAAAGATTACAAATACAAGGGAAAAAAAGAAGTGGTCGGAAAAGCAGCCGGCAATCCCCGGTCGACAAAAAGACGGGTAGCGCCACGCGCCGCGCCTCGTTCTCAGGGCGAGCAGAGCGTCTTGACATCAAACTCTGGCTGGTTTTTCAGTGCCGCGTCGAGCAGTGCGAATAAGGGCTTTTTAATCGTTTTCAACGGAGGTAACACCGGTATATCGGGAAGCAGATTGTCCGCCGGCTCGGGAGGGGTCATCTCCAACTTGCGTTCGAGCGCACTTCGATCGCCACTCGTCGTGTTGGTCTGGAGAATTGCGTGGCTTTCATCGCGATCGAGAGAGCGGAGAAATGACAGAATGTTCTGCAAATCATTTTTCTGGTAGAAGAGGGTGATCTGCTCGCGGATGGTTTCCTGTTCTTCTATCAATTGATTGCGGGTTTCCTGGTAGGTCACGGATTGAGCCTGGAGACGCCGATAAATAGACGAGAAGAGCAGTCGCAATCGGGATCTTCTGGTCAGCCCTTTGACCGGATAGCCGGCGAACAAGCGTTTGCGGATCGTTGGTGATGAGCAGATATATGAGTCATAGTAGAGGTCATGGGCGATGCCGATGAGCGCCTGGAACTCCCTGATCAGCGATGGATCGCCAAGCAGGATATAGAGCCTGATCAGATCGAGACCGACGGAAGCTTCGAGTTCAACGGTCGCATCGAGAACCGCTTTGATATAGGCGGCACTGTCCCGCTCGATCATCTTCCTGAAGTTGAAATACCGATCGGCGATGTCTTTTTTGATTTCGTAGGCGAGAACTTTGTCGATATCTTCCATGGTTATTCTCCTGGGGGACGGTCGCGGCAAAAGCATGGCAGTGCTTCGCTATCGATATTATAGTGGATTCGTTCGGGCAAATCACCATCCTTTGACAGACGATGACGGTAGCATTTATGGAAACATGGGAAGAGGCAACAGCGACGGTCAAACAGCAATCAGACATCGTGCAGGTCATCGGCGAGCATGTCAATCTGAAACGCAGCGGCGTCAGGTATCTCGGTCTTTGCCCGTTTCACCAGGAGAAGACGCCTTCTTTTTCGGTCCATCCGGGGCAACAGTTCTACTACTGCTTCGGTTGCGGGGCGGCCGGTGATGTCTTCAACTTCGTGATGAACTATCATCACCTCGAATTCAAGGACGCCCTGAAGATGCTGGCCGATCGGTGCTCTGTCGAATTGCCGCAACGGCAGCAATCTCCACGGGAGGCCGAGCGGCAAAAGAGACGGGAATTATTGTTTGCTGTCAACCGGCGATCCGCCGACATCTATCGCGACTATTTGTGTCATTCGCCGGGAGGTGCCGCGGCCCGTCGCTATCTGCAGCAGCGCGGAATCAGTGAACAGGTTCAGGAGCGCTACCAGCTGGGGTATGCCCCGTCCGTCGAACAGACGGGCTGGCATTTTCTCGGAGCTCAGCTCGATCAGGACGAGCAGCAGGCCGCCCTGGCGAGCGGCCTGCTCGCTGCCCGGGAGCAGGGCGGCAGCTATGATCGTTTTCGGGATCGGATCATGTGCCCGATTTTCGACGCTAAAGGTCGCATCGCCGGTTTTGGCGGCCGCATCCTCGGAGACGGAAACCCGAAATATCTCAACTCTCCGGAAAGTGAGATCTATATCAAAAGCCGCTTGCTCTTCGGCCTATACCAGCAGCGGGACGCGATTCGAAGCCGGCGCCGGGCGACGTTGGTGGAAGGCAATTTCGATCTATTGTCCCTGGTGACGCATGGCTATGAGTCGGTGGTTGCCCCGCTGGGAACGGCATTGACCGGAGATCAGGTCCGCCTGTTGAAAGGGCTGGCCGACGAGGTTGTCCTATTGTTCGATGGTGACGAAGCCGGAATCAAAGCGGCGGAACGCGCCGTCCCGCTCTTTCTTGCCGAGCGGGTCAGCGGCCGGGTGGCGCTGCTGCCGGTCGGGGAGGACCCCGACACCTATATCCGCCAGCATGGGGCGGCGGGGATCAGCAGTATCGTCGAGCAAGCGGAAACGCTTCCCGAATTTGCCCTGAAGCGGATGGTTGAACGGCACGGGTTGAGCCTGGACGGCAAGACGAAGATCGTCGAAGAATTGAAACCGCTGTTGGCTGCTGCCGACTCGACGTTGCAGCGGTCGCTGGTGGCGGCCCATTTTTCCTCCTTGTTGGGTGTCCCCGCGGAGACGCTGCTCGCCCAAGTTGCTCCCGCTTCTTCCGCGGATGAGTCCCGGAAACCGCCTTCGGTATCGCCTGGACCTGGACGGCGGCCGGAGCCGGTCCCGAAAGGGATGCGGGAACTGCTCGCCTTTATGATCTTCAAGCCGGATCGGTTGGCGGATCTTGAGCAGGCGGGAGCAACGGACGTCCTGTCCGGCAGCATCGGGGAAATCATCGTTCTCCAGCTGAAGCGATTGGTTGACGAGCGCGGCTCCGCGTTGCAGCCGGAAGAATTGTTGTCGAGCCTGCCGGAAGGAGAAGAGCGATCGCTCGTCGCTTCCGTACTGCTTGACCCCACGCTTTCAGGCCGCTTCCCCGCCGATCCGGACCAGGAAGAAGATGCGGTGCAGGATATTATCGACTGGGTGCGGCGCATCGTCTTGACGAAACGTTCCGATGCCTTGATGAACGACCTTGGCCAGGCCCAGAGAAACAACGATTACGAACAGATAAACAGCTTGATGCGACAAAAGATGGTGATCGATGCGGAGCTCAAGGCGCTTTGACCGGGCCAACCGCTTGTTTTTTCGTCATTGTTCCAATTAAAGAAAAATGGCCATCGGGTCGATGAAATCTTTCGAATCGTGATACGAATTGTTGATTTTCATGTACTTATACTCTAATAATAGGTGAGTCCGGACAGGCAGTGACGGTTTATGACCGACTGGGGTGTTTTGGGGGGGACGAGATGGCATGGGGGAGTGATGGCGGCAGATGACTATAGCGATCTTGGCATGGACGAATATGAGGCCACGGAAGATGGCGAGCAGTTCGTCAATGACGATGAGGATTCGTCTATCTGGGATCTGACCGGAATTTTTCATCCTGAGGAAAAGGCTGTTCCGGTCGTTTTGCCTGAAGACGTGCCGGAGGATCGACGCAAAAACGTCAGGGACCGCAGGAAGAGTCCTTTCGGCGATCGGCGTCAGGGGGACCGGCGGCGGCTGTCGAGATCACCGCTGCAAAACGGGACTCATTCCATCGATCCGATGAACATCTATCTTCGCGAGATGGGTAGTCTGACCCTGCTCAGTCATGAAGAGGAGTTGAAGTTGGCCCGGATGATGGAAGAGGGTAAGTTTCGTATTCAGACGGCGGCGCTTTCGACCCAACTCGCGTTTCCGGTGCTGCAGCAATTGGCTGCCGATCTGTCGTCCGGTCGCAGCAAGATCTTCCAGATAGTTCACGGTGTCCCCGATAACGAACCGGAACTCGTCAAACGAGAGACCGAGGTATTTCTCGATCGATGCCGACAGGCCGCCGAACTCGACGGCAAACGGGCCGAACTGCTCGCCCAGGTGCGGGCAGGGAAGGTGGGGGAGCAGCAGTATCGAGGGGTGCGACGGCGGATTGTCGCCATCGGTGAACAATGCGCTGAGCTGTTTAACGAACGGCTGATCTG
>JAZBPM010000030.1:0-4154 GCA_036351615.1 Desulfofustis sp. | reverse complement strand
TACCGGTCTCGATCAAGCCGGTGGTGCGGGGCACCGTAGAGAAAACGGAAGCCAACACCCGGGCCGGGACCGTCGAAGCCTGTCGCCGGGCACGGCTCTCCCCGAGTGTCGGCGGCCAGATCGCGGTGCTGCCGATCCGCGAGGGCGATCAGGTCGCCGCCGGTGACCTGTTGCTGGAAATCTGGAACGACGACCTTAAGGCGCAACTGGAGGTGGCCCGGCAGGAAGCGGCGGTCGCCGAAGCCCAGGCCGAGGCACATTGTCGCCGGTCCGAAGAAGCACAGCGCCAGGCCGAGCGGGCTACTACCCTGTACAAACAGAAAATCGGTTCGATCGAGCAGACAGAACTCGCCGTCACCGAAGCCGCGGCCCTGAATGACCAGTGTCGAGCCGGTCGAGCGTCGGCCGAACGGGCCCGAGCACAGATCGAACTGGCTCGGGCGACCCTGTCCCGTTCCCGGCTGATCGCCCCGTTTGGCGGGGTGATCGCCAAGATCGAGGGGGAACTCAACGAGTTCGTCACCCCGTCCCCGGTCGGGGTCATGACCCCGCCGGTCGTCGACCTGATCGAGAACACCTGTTTCTACGTGACCGCTCCGATCGATGAGGTCGACGGCGCCGCGGTCCGAGTCGGCATGGTGGCCAGGATCACCCTCGATGCCTATCGGGATCGCCGCTTTTCCGGCACGGTGCGGCGGATCGCCCCGTACGTGCTCGACCTGGAAAAGCAGGCGCGGACCGTCGATGTCGAGGTGGCCTTCGACCATCCGGACGACTTTGCTGTCCTGCTGGCCGGCTACAGCGCCGATGTGGAAATCATCCTCGAGACCCACTCCGATACCCTGATGATCCCCAGTGAAGCGGTACAGGAGGGCAACACCGTATATCGCTTTGACGAAACCGAGCAGCGCGTCAGCCGGGTCACCTTCACTCCGGGCCTGAGCAATTGGGTAGTCACCGAGGTCGTATCCGGTCTGGAGGAAGGGGCGCAGGTCGTCATCAACGTCGACCACCCGGACCTCGCCGATGGGGCGCCGGCAACCATCAGCGATCAAAGCCCGTGATCGGCCTGAAGGACATCCGCCGGGAATTTGTCGTCGGCGACGAGACGGTGATCGCGCTGCGTAACGTCGATCTGCAGATCTCGGCCGGAGAGTACCTCTCCATCATGGGTCCGTCCGGTTCCGGTAAATCGACCCTGCTCAACGTAATCGGCCTGCTGGACCGGCCGGACAGCGGCGAATATCTGCTGGAAGGGGAGTCGGTGACGACGCTCAGCGACAAACGCCAGGCGGCCTTGCGCCGTCACAAGATCGGCTTCGTCTTTCAATTTTTTCACCTGATACCAAGACTTTCCGCCGCTGAAAACATCGAGTTGCCGATGATTCTGGCCGGTATGGACGGTACTCGACGCAAAACCAGGGTAAGCGAGGCGCTGGATGCGTTCGGCCTGACCGATCGCGCCCGGCACCGCCCCGACCAGTTGTCAGGCGGGCAGCGGCAGCGGGTGGCCATCGCCCGGGCGACAATCATGGAGCCGCACATCCTGCTGGCCGATGAGCCGACCGGTAACCTCGACCGCCATTCAGGCCAGGACGTGGTCGATATCCTCGAGGATCTCAACCATCACGGCATCACGCTGATCGTCGTGACCCACGACCCAGACCTGGGGCTCCGGGCCGGACGACGGATCACCATGGTGGACGGGGCCATCGCCACCGATACCGGGACGGCACAGCGACCGCCCCCAGGACCATGAAACTGATCGATATCATCCGCTTTGCCGGCAAAGCCGCGACCGGCTATCCGACCAGGACTCTGCTGATGCTGCTGGCCATGGCCATCGGCGTCGGATCGGTGGTGGTTCTCTCGGCCCTTGGCGAAGGAGCCCGCCGCTATGTGATCGGTGAGTTCTCCGCACTTGGCACCAACCTGCTGATCGTGCTGCCCGGCCGTTCGGAAACGGTCGGCGGTGCGCCGCCGCTGCTCGGCATCACGCCGCGGGATCTGACCATCGCCGATGCGATGGCCCTGCGCACCTCGTCGGCCATCCGCTACATCGCCCCGATCTCCGTAGGCGCCGCCCCGGTCTCTCGCGCGGGACGGGAACGGGAGACGACCATTCTCGGCTCGACCGCCGATCTTTATCCCCTTCGCCAACTGGAGATGGCTGCCGGCCGGTTTCTGCCGCCAGGCGATCCGGAACGGGGAGAAGCGATCTGCGTGCTCGGCCACACCCTGAAGGAGGAGCTCTTCGGCAGTACTCCAGCTCTCGGGGAAACCCTGCGGATCGGCGATTATCGCTACCGCATTATCGGTGTCCTGTCCGAGAAAGGCCAGTCGGTCGGTCTTGACATGAGCGATATCGTCGTGGTTCCGGTTGCCAGCGCCCAGGCGCTGTTCAACAACCCGGCCTTGTTTCGGATCATGATCGAGGCCAGGGACCGGGACGCCATCGAGCGCGCCAGAAAGGCGGTCGTTCGAATCATCAAGGAGCGCCACGACGGCGAAGACGATATCACGGTGATCACCCAGGATGCGGTGCTGGCCACCTTCGATCGCATCTTTGCCGCCCTGACCCTGACCGTGGCCGGCATCGCCGCCATCAGCCTGGCGGTGGCCGGCATCCTGATCATGAACGTGATGCTCATCGCCGTCTCCCAGCGCACCCCCGAAGTCGGTCTGCTCAAGGCGCTCGGTACGCCGGGACGGCGGATCGTCACCTTGTTTCTCGCCGAGTCGGCGATCCTGTCCCTGATCGGCGCCGCTCTTGGCCTGGTGATCGCGGCCCTGGCCATCTGGGTCGTGTCGCTGGTGTTCCCCCAGTTCCCGATCGCCGCACCACTCTGGTCGCTGGCTGCAGCGGTTGGCGTAGCGCTGGTTACCGGACTGGTCTTCGGGGCCCTGCCGGCCCGCCGAGCCGCCCGGCTCGACCCGGTCCTCTCGTTGTCCAGGCGGTGAGCGATCATGGCCCTATTCGACATCTTCCGTCTGGCCATCTCCTCGCTTCTCCATCAGCGGTTGCGCAGCCTGCTGACCCTGCTTGGGATCGGCGTCGGCATCACCTCGGTGGTCCTGCTCACCTCCATCGGCGAAGGCGTGCATCGTTTCACGTTGGCCGAGTTTACCCAGTTCGGCAGCAACTTGATCGCTATCAACCCCGGCAAGACGACCACCGCGGGCGTCTCCGGCGCGCTGATCAACACCATCCGCCCGCTCAGCTTTGCCGACGAACAGGCCCTCAGACGGCTGCCCGGCGTCATCGATACGGTGTCGGTGGTGCAGGGCAACGCAGCTGCGACCTACGGTAAACGGAGCCGCCGCACCACGGTCATCGGCTCCGGCTCCTCGGTTGGCGAGGTCTGGCAGATGGGAGTCACCATCGGCCGTTTCCTGCCCGCTGACGATCCCCGAACGGCCCGGGCGTTTGCGGTCCTCGGCAGCAAGGTCGCCGACGAATTGTTTCGCGATGCCAGCCCGCTCGGCCGGTTCGTACGTATCGGCGGCGAACGGTACCGGGTGATCGGCGTCATGGAGTCCAAAGGCCAGATGCTCGGCTTCGATCTCGATGACGCGGTCTATATCCCGACCAGCCGGGCCATGGCCATGTTCAATCTGGAAGGACTGATGGAGATCGACATCCTCTACCAGGAGGGGATCAGTTCGCACCGCCTCGCCGAGCGGGTCAAAAAAGTGCTGATCGAGCGGCATGGCAGTGAAGACTTTACCATCACCACCCAGGACGAGATGATCAAGGTCCTCGGCTCGGTGCTCGATATCCTGACCCTGGCCGTCGGCGGGCTCGGCGCTATCTCACTGCTGGTCGGCGGGGTCGGCATCATGACCATCATGACCATTGCCGTCCACGAACGGACGCCGGAGATCGGCCTGCTCAGGGCCATCGGTGCCGAGCGAGGGCAGATTCTGCTGCTCTTTCTCGGCGAGGCGGTGGTACTGGCCGGCATCGGCGGCCTGGCCGGGCTGCTGGCCGGTGCCGGTATCGCCTGGCTGCTCGGCGCCTTCATCCCGGCCCTGCCCACCCACACCCCGTGGCAGTATGCCCTCTATGCCGAACTGCTGGCGGCCGGGATCGGCCTGCTGGCCGGTATCCTGCCGGCCGCCCACGCCGCCCGGCTGCATCCGGTGGAGGCCCT
>JAZBPM010000029.1:0-4701 GCA_036351615.1 Desulfofustis sp. | reverse complement strand
GGTACCATGGGCGATCATGGTATCACCATTATGACCCGGCGCGCCGGGATCTCCCTGCAGGGCGATTTGCAGAGCGACACCATGGCGCTGCACCGCCTGGTTGCCGGGCTGCTCGAACAATTCCCCGGCCGCATCCATGTCCTGCGGGATCCGACGAGGGGCGGCGTCGCCACCTCGCTCAACGAGATAGCCGCCAGCAGTGGTCGCTCTATCGTCCTCGATGAAGGGTTGCTGCCGGTCAGACCGGAAGTCCGCGCCGCCTGTGAGATTCTCGGTCTGGAAGCGCTCTATCTGGCCAACGAGGGCAAATGCCTGGCCGTCGTCGACCAGGGCAGTGCCACAGATATCATCGCCGCACTGCACCGGATGCCGGAAGGCCGGGATGCTGCAATCATCGGCACAGTGGTTGACGGCACTGCCGGCAGAGTACTCATCAATACGCCGATCGGCGGTTCAAGGGTCGTAACCCCGCTCCACGGCGAACCGCTCCCCCGCATCTGTTAAGGGCAACGGACTCTCATGAAATCAGAAGAAAAAATCGGTATCCTGGGCGTCGGCAATACCATCGTCGGCGATGAAGGATTCGGCGTTCACGCCGTTTCCTATCTCGACAGAAACTTTCTTTTTCCCGACAACGTGCGGCTTATGGACGGCGGCACTGCCGGCATTTTCCTGAGCCCGTTTCTCGAGGAATGCGACCGCGTCATCGTTATCGACGTCGTCGATGTCGATGCTGAGCCGGGATCGCTGCACTATTACAGCAACGAGGATGTCAAGGCCGGCAAGATAAGCACCCGCATGTCTCCACACCAGCTCGGCCTGCTCGAAGTTCTGGAAATCTGCAAACTCCGGGACGCGGCGCCGCAGCACTTGGAATTTTATTGTGTGGTTCCGAAAAGCCTCGATGCATCGACCGAACTATCCGACGTGGTCGCCCCGAAAATTAAAGAGATTGCCAAACTCGTACTGGCACGCCTGGAGGAACTCGGCATCCAGATCCGACAACGCTCCCCCGAGGAGATCGTCTGACCCATGCACGAGATTTCCCTGGTTCAAAACCTGCTGCAGCAGTTGCGCGACATCGCTCGGGAAAACAAGGCTTCTCGGGTTCTGCGGGTGACGATGCTCATAGGACCGTTGTCCGGCGTGGTCGTCGATTCGTTCACCTTCGGCTTTGATATCCTGGCCCGGGAAGACGATCTTTTCCGGGACGCAACCCTCGACATAGTCGTGCCGCCTGCCATCTTCCGCTGCAGCAGCTGCGGCCACCAGGAAGAGACGGACGGAGAGCGCCCCGAATGCTGCACTGCCTGCGGCGACCGGATCATCATTGCCCACGGGGGAGACGACCTGATCCTGCAACAAGTCGAAATGGAATAGCACTCAACCCCTGTCAACAACCACCACAAGGAATCTGCCATGTGCGATGTATGCGGATGTCACAGCCACAGTCACGATCATGGACACGATCATGGTCACGGACACGGACACGATCACCAGCACGATCAGCCGGCCGGCAACGAGGCGCTGATCGTCGACATCAATCGTTCTCTGTTTGCCGCCAATGATGCAATGGCCCGCAGTAACCGGGAACACTTCGACGCCGACGGCGTTATAACGGTGAATCTGATTTCCAGTCCGGGATCGGGCAAGACCACCCTGCTTGAACACACGATCGACCGGCTCGGTGGTGAAATCGCCATTGGTGTCATCGAAGGTGATATCGAGACCGAGCGTGATGCTCAGCGAATCCGGGCCAAAGGCGTCCCGGCCATCCAGCTGACTACCGGCGGAGCGTGTCACCTGGACGCCTCGATGATCCACCGCGCCTATCACCAGCTGCAGAAAGAGGCTGGCGGCGATCGCCTCGATCTGGTAGTCATTGAAAACGTCGGCAACCTGGTCTGCCCGGCCACCTTCGACTTGGGAGAGCATCAGCGGATCGTGCTCGTTTCAGTACCGGAAGGACCGGACAAACCGGCAAAATACCCCAAGGCGTTCACCAGTTCACAGGTCTTCCTAATCACCAAGACCGATCTGTTGCCTTATTTTGACTTTCCGGTAGAAGAAGCGACCCGGGAAGCGCTCGTTCTCAATCCGGCCCTGAAGGTGATGGCGTTTTCTTCGACAACCGGTGAGGGTTTCGATGCCTGGCTCGAGCACCTCCGTAGTCTGGTCAACCGGCGCCGAACCCAATCAGAGAGGGCATAGCGCTTTTTCTCCGCTTCTCAACACAGGAACCGTCATGATCAGAGACCTCGCGCTGGCGGGAAAAGCAGCATGTTCAGCCGCCGACCAGGAAACGCTGGTGCCACTTGTTCTCAAACTCAAGGAACTCGGCCAGATCGCCCAAAAAAACGGTCTACTGGCGTTGGAATCGGAACTGCCGAACATCGAAGACCGCTTTCTGCGTCTCGGCCTGCAACTCATCATCGATCGCACCGAGCCGAACAATGTCAAGGATATCCTTGACTCAGACATCTATTACAACGAATCGAACGGCAGAGAATTGATGAGCAAGATCATCATCAGGGAAGGATTGCTCCGCATCCAGGCCGGCGATACACCGCGCAATATCCTGATCTGCACCTCGGTCTTTCTCGGTAAAGTCGATTCCTCCTCGTTTGTCTCAATCTGATTCCATGACTCAAGGGCGCAACGAACACTCAAAGACCGGCAGAGCCGGTCTTCTGTGCTACAAACTGTGCACCCATCATTACTGCCCGGCTCCACTGCTATGGTATTGATCATCATGGGTGTGTCGGGCTGCGGCAAGACCACCATCGGTCGGCTACTGGCCGGAAAGCGTGGTGCCGCGTTCTATGATGCCGACGATTTTCATCCCGAAGGCAATCGGCAGAAGATGAAAAGCGGTAAGCCGCTGACCGATGAAGATCGACTGCCCTGGCTGCAGCGGTTGCACGCCCTGATCGACGAGGCAATTCTCCAGAATCGCAGCATCGTGCTCGCCTGTTCGGCCCTCAAGAAGCACTATCGTGATATTCTTCGCGGTCCGCATGACAGTCAGGTCGTTTTCGTCCACCTCGCCGGCTCATACGACGTTATTGCCCGACGGATGCAAATCAGAACCGACCATTATATGCCCCCGGCACTGCTGGCAAGCCAATTCAGCGCACTTGAGCCTCCAGCCGATGCGATCACCGTTTCCATAGAACAAACGCAAGACGAAATCGTTGCCGCCATAGAGCGGCACCTGCCGCCGCTATGAACACCTCCTGCCCCTCCCCGCCGGCGCCCGGACAAACGACTGTCCGAAACAGCTTTTTTGCTGCAAAATTCTAAAAAATTCAATACAATAATCTCAACGCAATGAGGCCTTCGGAAGACCGGCCGAGCCGTCCTTTTCCTTACTCTTCGGTTCATTGTCAACGCTCTCCATGAGGCTCCGAGCATTTGTGCATTTGGGCCGACTGGTTCGCTTTTTCTCTCAACGAGGTTTCCTTTATGAACGATACGCAGATGATCCAGGACCTGATCGATTACAGTCGTTTGCTCTTCGAGCGCAAACTGATCCATGCTTCGGGCGGCAATACCAGTGTCCGCCGTGGCAATACCGTCTGGATCAGCCAGACGGGAGCGGAACTGGGTGCTTTGACCGAGGAGCTGGTAGTCACTGTCGATCTCGACGGTACCGTTATCAGCGGTAGCGGCCCGTCCAAGGAGATGGGCATGCACTTGGCCATGTACCGGGCGCGCCCGGACGCGGGCGCCGTCATTCATGCCCACCCCACCTTTTCGATCGCTCATTCAACCAAGATCAAAGATGCCACTCTCGATGCCGTGCCGCCCTTTACTGCGGCATTTTACGTCCGGGCCGGCCGGGTACCGATGATCCCCTATCACCCTTCCGGAGCCATGAGTCTCCATGAAGCCGTGGTCGACCTTGCTCCCCACTACCATGCCCTGCTGCTTCGCCAGCACGGCCTGCTGGTAGCCGGTACCAACATGGCCGCAACGCTCGGTATCGTCGAAGAGATCGAGCAATGTTGTCAGATCGCGGTACTGGTCAACGACTCGGGCGAGGCCCTGAACTCGGCGCAACGTCAGGCCATCGACCAGGCCATGGGCCGCTCGTGGCAGGATTGATTACACTCCATAGGGACACACCATGAATGAACTGCTGCTCGCCTTCTATGGCGACGATTTCACCGGGTCAGCCGACGCGATGGAGGCCTTGACGCTTAACGGGGTAAGCACGGCCCTCTTTCTCGGCAGGCCTGATCCAAACAAATTGCCGGAGCGATTAAGAGGCATCCAAGCCGTCGGCATATCGGGGATCAGCAGGAGCATGACGCCGCCCCAGATGGACGAAGAACTGCCGCAGCAATTCGCATTGCTCAACAATCTCGGTGCCCCGATTTTTCATTACAAGGTATGCGCCACCTTTGATTCTTCGCCGACGGTCGGCAACATCGGTCACGCTGCGGAAATAGCGTTTCGTGTGATCGATCCGACGATGGCCATCATCGCCCAGGGAGTCCCGGTACTCGGCCGCTATGTAGTCTTCGGCAATCATTTCACCACCTACGGCGATGAAACGTACCGGTTGGACCGCCACCCGATGATGAGCCGGCACCCGATCACCCCAATGGATGAAGGCGATTTGCGGCTTCACTTTGCCAGGCAATCGAGACGGCGGGTGAAACTTGTCAACCTGCTGCATCTCGACGAACCGTTTTC
>JAZBPM010000028.1:0-12386 GCA_036351615.1 Desulfofustis sp. | reverse complement strand
GCGGTAGCGGATTGGTCGGGCACTGCCTGAACGGAGGTCTGCACAACGCTCCTGGCCTTTATCACCAGTTCGTCGTGGGGGTGCTGGATCATAAAGACATCGACGGTGTTACCGAAATAATCCGTGCGGCGGTGTCGATACTGCGGTTCCGGCAGAATTGCCAAACTGCTCTGCATGACCCGCTGAAACGGTGTCGTACGAGGGTGGAGAAAGAGTTCGTTCTGGGACAGGGACGCCGGTTCCGAGTACTTATAGGCGGTCGTGTGGGTGATGGCGTAGTTCATTGTTTCCGGTCAACCGGCACCATGGCAAAATGGGGCGTTGTCGGCACTCTGGTCAGGTAATGGCCGGTGATCTGCTGGGAGAACTCTTTGAGGTCCTGGGTGATAACGGTGAGAAATTGAGCCAGCTCCTCATGCCTGCTGCCCGTTTCCCGGCAATCAATTTTGCCAAGCTCGAACAGACGGATTTCAGTGAGCATTTTTAGCGCGATCCGCTCTTCCTGATAGGCGAATCGCCGCTCCAGCTGACGCGGCAGATGATCTATGTGGCTGGCTATCCTGCTGAGTTGAAAGGCCAGGGATTTCGGATTGCTTTCATCAGCGAGGAGAAGATCGAGAACCGGTGCCAATTGGAAAGCGGAACGATATCTGGCTCTGTAGGTCATGGTACTGTCGGAGATCTCAAGCAGGGCTTCCATGATATTTCTCGGTTTGCTGCACACCAGGGGCAACGCCATGCCGATGACATTGGTCTGCTGGATGGCCCGCTCAACCCGACGGCCGATATCCATGAAGCGCCAGCCCAGGCTGCGGGTCATGCTTTCCGACGCCAGGCCGGAAAAGGCGCTGAGGGCAAACAGTATCTGGTCGAGAAATTCAAGGGGATCGGTGGAGCTCGAATCAGCCAGTTCCTCGAGGTGATTGAGGATTCTTGACGAGTCGAGAGAAAGTCGATCACGGACCCGACGTGCGGCCCGTTGCACTTTACCGAGAAGGGAGCTGACGCTCTCCGCACCATCACGCGGGTACAGGGCCGTATTAAGGTGATTGAACAACTCCAGAAATGGTGGGATGTCCGGAGCGTCCTTGGCCGGCGTCGGGATAATGCTTTTCAACCTGAGCAGTTTCAGCAGAAAGCCGAGCTCCGGGATATGCTGCGGGCGGTCCTCTCCTGAAATTTTATGAAAGATCAGGCGCAGCAGCCGGACCAGACCTTCGGTCCTCTCCAGGTATCTCCCAAGCCAGAGGAGATTGTCCGCTACCCTGCTGGGCAGATCACTGCTGCGCTTGAATTCATCGATGGCATGAAACCCTTCCATCAGGCTGAACGGCTCAACCGGTTTGTCGGACAGAATCCAGACATCCTTGCTGCGCTGGCGTTCGGGAGAACTGCTGAAAAGCGCCCCGGGCTCACTGGCGGTGATGGCCAGACCGCCCGGCATGACCTTATAACCCTGTTCTGTGGCACAGACAAACACCCGCAGGACATAGTAACTGCCGCTCATTGCGTGATTGGCCCAGCCGGGGGTAACCGCAGGGAACAAGGGTGCCGCCCCGAGGTAGTGGGACGGTGCCGACGCGATAAGGTCCGGTAGGTTGGCAGGCGGCACCACGGCAGGAGCAGATTGCAAGGCCGGTAAGATGGTCAGCTGGCCGAGGTGTTCCATCACCTGGCGATACCCTTCTTCATCGCCACACCACCAGGCAGGATGGTTCGCCATCAGCAGGTCCTCGCCAAGCAGGTCTTTGCAGAGCGAGGGCAGCACGGTAGACAATGCGGGAGTCTCGACAAAACCGCTGCCGATCGGGTTGATCATCTCGATAGCGTTTTCACGGCAGACCTGGATAAGACCGGCAACGCCGGTAGCCGTTTCTCGTCTGAGGGCAAATGGATCGCTGTCGAGGTCTAATAAAAAGCGGACGATCGCCTCAACCGGCTCGAGGCCGCCCAGTTTCTTGAGAAACACGCTGCCATTGCGCACCGTGAGATCCTGCGATTCAACGAGCGTATAACCCAGATACCGGGAAAGCAACGCATGCTCAAAGTAACCATGGTCCTCCGGCCCGGGGGAAAGCAACACGATGTCCGGATCTTCCTGGCCCAGGGAGGCCCGCTGGATCAGGGCCTCGTGGAAAGCCCTGAAAAACGGGGCGAGCCGGTGCGTCTGGACCTTGTGATAGAGCGAGGAGAATATTCTCGAGGTGACGATTCTGTTTTCCAGGGCGTACCCCAATCCGGCCGGATATGCGGCCACATCACGAAGCACCCGGAAACGTCCATCTGCGGCCCGGTAGATGTCTGCTGAATAGAGCGGCAGATGACAATCGCCCGACGGGCGTATGTTATGGCAGGAGTAGAGGTAATTGGGATTGGCGAAAACCAGTTCGAAGGGCAGCAGGCCGTCTCTGACGAGGCGCTGCTCACCGTAGACATCGGCCAGTATTCTTTCCAGCAACTGCGCCCGTTGAACGAGACCGGCCGCCACGGTATTCCACTCCGAACCGCTGATGACCAGGGGGACCGGGTCGAGGTCCCAGGCGGTACTGCGCCGGGCAGGATCATCGAATGGATTGATGGTGGCGCCGTCTTCCCGGCGCATCTGCCGGGCACGCTTGTCGTCTTTATTCAGCCCCGCCAGACCCCTCTCTTCCAGGGTGGCCAATAAGAGCCGCCAATGCTCACGAGGGTGTCCAGGGGACGATACTGCTTCGTTATAGCAATTCGGTGGGCAGCCGACGATATCAAAGAGCGATTCTTGTTGACCCGTGGTTCCGGTGTTTGGGGGCATTCCTGGACCTGCCATACAAGTGGCGCCTCTCAGCAAAAAGGGGGGCGGTGGTGCGCAGCAGCGCTCTGATTACCCATTCCACCTTCGCAAATCAAGCGTATACGGAAAATGATCATTTCTTTCTTCTTCGGGAATCGGGCTGCGTCCCCCCGGCGTATGGCCACCGGTATGGAAGCGGACGTTGCGTCTGCCTTCGGCCTCGTAAGCATTAACCGGAAAGACTTCGTAGTTGCGGCCACCGGGATGGCCGACATGATAGACGCAGCCGCCGACAGCACGCCTCGACCAGGTGTCGTAGAGATCGAAGGTCAGGGGAGCATGGATGCCAATGGTCGGGTGGAGACAGGCGGGCGGCTGCCAGGCACGGTAGCGAACCCCGGCGACAAAGACCCCTTCTGTTCTCGTCGGTTGCAGCGGGACGCGCCGGCCGTTGCACAGCACGAGATAGCGTTCTCCGGTCAGGCCGGCGACCTTGACCTGCACTCGTTCGACAGAGGAGTCGACATACCTGGCGGTACCGCCTCCTCCCGGCTCTTCGCCGAGAACGTGCCACGGTTCCAGGGCCTGGCGCAACTCCCCCTCCATGCCCTGGAAGTGGACCCTGCCGTAGACCGGAAAACGGAACTCGAAGTGGGGGTGAAAATAGTCCATGGAAACGGAATAGCCGGCCTGCACCAGGATATCCAGCACATCCTCGAAATCGTCGCGGACCAGCTGCGGCAGCATGAACCGGTCATGGAGCCGGGTGCCCCAGCGCACCAGGCGCTGGCGATAGGGGGTTTGCCAGAACCAGGCGATAAAAATCCGCAGCAACAGCTGCTGAGCCAGACTCATCCGGGCATGGGGCGGCATTTCGAAAGCGCGGAATTCCAGCAGCCCGAGCCGGCCGGAAGCACTGTCCGGAGAATAGAGCTTGTCTATGCAGAACTCCGCCCGATGGGTGTTGCCGCTGACATCGACCAGCAAATGGCGGTACAGCCGGTCGACCATCCAGGGCGGACAGGGAGTGCCTGCCGCCGTATGGCGATCATGCTCGGCAAAGGCGATCTCGAGTTCGTAGAGACTGTCGTGCCGGGCCTCGTCAATCCGCGGCTGCTGGCTTGTCGGTCCGATGAACAGTCCGGAAAACAAAAATGAAAGCGATGGGTGGTTATTCCAGAAGGTCAGAAAGCTGCGCAGCAGATCGGGCCGGCGCAAGAAGGGGCTGTCGGCGGGGGTCGCCCCGCCGACGACGATATGATTGCCGCCCCCGGTACCGGTATGACGCCCATCCACCATGAATTTCTCAGTGCCCAGGCGGCACTCCCTGGCGATTTCATAGAGACTGGTGGTGTGCTCCACCATCTGCTGCCAGCTGTGCAACGGCTGGATATTTACTTCGATGACCCCCGGGTCCGGCGTAACTTTGAGGCTCTCCAGCCGCGGGTCGGGAGGTGGTGTATAGCCCTCGATAACGACCGGAAAACCGGTCGTTTTAGCGGTTTGTTCAACTGCTGCGATCAATTCAAGATAGCCTTCCAGGGAGGTGATGGGCGGCATAAACACGTACAAGCGTCCGTCCCGCGGCTGCACGCACAGGGCGGTGCGCACCAGCCAGGCGGCCGATTCGCCGGTGACCGGCTGGGGCTCGGGGCTGGGCGCGGGTTGTCCGACCACGCTATCGCTGAAATATTCTTCAGCTGTTCCCGGCAACGCCTGCTGCCCCTCGTGAAAATCGGGCAGCGGACCCCGCTCGGCCATCGGATCGAGGCTGAATTGCACCGGCAGATCCTCCGGGGCCACCCAGGGAAGAGAATGCAGAGGCAGTCTCAGTCCAGCCGGGGAGTCACCCGGCAGCAGAAACATGTGGTCACCCCGGAACGGCCACGGTCCGCTTTTCCAGGAGCCATGCTGCAGCGGCAGGACATAGCCGACGACAGAGCCGAGCCCCTTTGCAAATGCGCGCATCAGGCGGGCCCGTTTTTCAGGATCGTCGAGTTTCGGATCACGGGGATCAACATTGACCGGCAGTTGCTGTTCCTGGTGGAGATAATGGAAGATATCTTCGTAACTCTCCCGGATGAACCGCTGTGCCACTCCCAATTTGCCGGCAAGCGTTTCAATAAAGATCTGTGCGTCGGCGATACCGAACCCATAATCTTTGTCGATATCGGCCAGCAGTGCGCTGTCCTGCCAAATCGGGGTGCTGTCCTTACGCCAGTAGCAGCTGAATGCCCAGCGGGGCAAAGATTCACCGGGGTACCATTTACCCTGGCCATAGTGCAGCAATCCCCCCGGCGCCCATGCTTCCTTGAGCCGTTTGATCAGCGCCTCGGCAAGCTGCTGCTTCTGCTCCCCGAGGGCCTCGGTATTCCACTGGGCGCCATCCATATTATCGATGGAGACGAAGGTGGGCTCACCGCCCATGCTGAGCCGCACGTCGTTTTCTGTCAGTTCCCGCTCAACTCGTTGCCCCAGCTCGACAATGGACGTCCACACCTCCTCGGGATACGGCCTGGTGGAACGCGGCGCTTCGAAAATGCGCTTAACCGACATGGTGTGGCTGAAATCGACCTCGCACTCGTCCAGGGCACCGGTAATCGGGGCGGCACTCTGCGGCTCCGGGGAACAGGCCAGCGGGATATGCCCCTCGCCGGCAAAGAGACCGGAAGTGGGATCCATGCCGATCCAGCCGGCGCCGGGAATGTAGACCTCGGTCCAGGCATGCAGATCGGTAAAATCCTCCTCGGCACCGGACGGGCCGTCCAGCGATTTGACATCCTGCTTCAGTTGCACCAGGTAGCCGGACACAAAGCGGGCGGCGAGCCCCAGCTGCCTGAGGATATTGACCAGCAGCCAGGCGGAATCACGGCATGAGCCACTGCCAAGGCGCAGCGTCTGTTCACAGCTCTGCACATTTGGTTCCAGGCGGATAAGATAGCTCACCGCTGTGCTCAGCTGGCTATTGAGGGCGACGAGAAAATCGATGGTCTGCTTCGGGCTGGTGTCGATTGCCGCCATAAATTCGGTGAGCATGTCACCAGGCGTATTCCTGGCGAGATACGGAGCGAGATCGACCTTCAGCTCCGGATCATAGGTGAAAGGAAAGGTCTCCGCAGCCGGTTCGAGAAAGAAATCGAACGGGTTGATAATGATCATGTCGGCGACCAGATCGATCTCCACCTGAAATTCACGTGTCTTTTCCGGGAAGACCAGGCGGCCGAGATAGTTGTTGAAGGGATCCTGCTGCCAGTTGAGGAAATGTTCTTCCGGAACCACCTTCATGGAGTAACTGAGAATCGGGGTTCGACAATGGGGGGCCGGACGAAGCCTGACGATATGCGGAGCCAAGTTTATAAGGCGGTCGTAGCGATACGATGTCTTGTGGTACAGCGAGATATGAATGCCCACGAATATCCTTTCAGGTAAAATTTGGGGCCGTGTCAGCTGGTGTCTAACCTAACCCATCGTCCGGGAGGTGCCGCTACCCTTTTTTATTGCTCGCTTTTTTCATCACGGTGACGCGGCGTGATGTTGAAGAACGTTTCACCGATTGCGGCGCCCACCTCATTGATCCTGCTCTGCATCGCGTCTAGATATTCATGCAACCCGGCTTCGATCACTTCGTGAATGGCGGTATATTCAAGGTCCGCCTGGATGCGCCCCAGCCTCTTTTCCGCCAGGTTCATTGCCGCCCCCGGAGGTGTCCCGGTGATACGGTGCAGGCAGATACTGGCCTTGCTGATGCAATGCCTGATCGAGCGGGGGAACTGGCTATCGAAAATGAGAAACTCGGCAACCTTGTGAGGGGTTATATGGTGATGTGTCTTGCGAAACATTTCAAAGGCGCTGGCCGATTTGAGCACCGCCATCCACTGGATATGGTCAATCGGTGCATTTACCAGATTGGCCTGGGGCAGCAACATGAAATATTTGACGTCCAGGATTCTGGAGGTCTTGTCCGCCCGTTCCATCATCATGCCGATGCGGGCGAAATTCCAGGCCTCGCCGTGGCTCATGGTACAGTCCATCAGCCCGGTGAACAGGTGGCTGCGCATCTGAATGATCTTGAAAAACCGGTGCGGGTCTTCAAGTGCCATGTTCAAACTGTGTCCGGTTGACAGCTCCAGGTAAAAGTTGTTGAGATGTTCCCACATTTCCGAGGAAATGATCTCCCGGATGGAGCGGCCGTTTTCCCGCGCTGCGGCGAGGCACCTGACAATGGAATTGGGGTAATCACGATCAAAGGTGAGAAAGCGGATGACCGCCTCCTGGCTGTACTGCGGTTCCTTTTTCTCGAACAGCCCATGGTCGCCGGTGGTCATCACCAGCGGTTTCCAGTGTTTTCCCTCTTCCGTCGGCATGTCGAGGAGCAAGTTCAGATTGACGCTGATGAACCGGGCCACGTTTTCGGCTCGTTCGATATATCGGCACATCCAGTAGATTGAGTTGGCTACTCGGCTGAGCATGGAACATCCTCCAGAACGTATTTCGTCTCCACTACACCACCCAGGTATCCTTGCTGCCGCCACCCTGGGATGAATTGACCACCAGTGAGCCTTTGGTCAGCGCCACCCGGGTCAGACCGCCCGGCTGAACATAGATATCCTCACCATAGAGGATGTAAGGGCGAAGATCCACATGGCGGCCTTCAATCCGATCGCCGACAATGGTCGGTACGCGGGACAGGGAGATGGTGGGCTGGGCCATGTAGTTTCGCGGTTCGGCCTTGATCTTCTCGGCAAAAGCAGCCCGTTCCTGATCGGTGGCGTGCGGCCCGATGAGCATGCCGTACCCGCCCGATTCGTTGGCAGCCTTGACGACCAACTCATCGAGATGCTCCAGGACATAGCTACGGTCGTTGTCGTTTCTGCAAATATAGGTCGGCACATTCGGCAGAATCGGATCTTCGCCGGTGTAGTATTTGATGATATCAGGAACATAGGCGTAGATGACCTTGTCGTCGGCGATGCCTGTACCGGGTGCATTGGCCATGGCGATGCGACCTGCCGTGTAGACCTCCATGAGGCCTTTGACGCCCAGAAGAGACTCAGGACGAAACGCCGCCGGGTCAATAAAATCATCATCGATCCGCCGATAGAGGACATCGACCCGCTGCAGCCCTTTGGTGGTCAGCATATGGACAAACCCGTCCGAGACGGTGAGGTCACGGCCTTCAACCAGTTCCACGCCCATCTGCTGGGAGAGAAACGAGTGCTCGAAGTAGGCGCTGTTGTAGATCCCGGGAGTCAACACGCCAATGGTCGGCGACTGAACATGGTCAGGAGCCAGGAACTCCAGGAGCTCGAGCAACTTACCGGGGTATTCATCCACCGCTCTGACATTGGATGCCTGGAACACCTGAGGAAATGTCCGTTTGAGCACCTGGCGGTTTTCCAGGACATAGGAGACTCCGGATGGACAGCGCAGATTATCCTCGAGCACATAAAAGCGACCGTCCCGATCACGCACCAGGTCCGTTCCGGTTACATGGCACCAGATACCACGGGGCGGGGTGAAACCTTCACATTGTTTCCGATAGGTTTTGCTGGAGAGGACCAGGTCTTCGGGTACCACCTTATCTTTGATGATTTTTTTATCATTGTAGATATCCTGCAGAAACTCGTTAAGCGCATGGATCCGCTGCTTGAGGCCGGACTCAATCTGCTGCCAGTCGCTGCTGGAGACGATTCGAGGAATGAGGTCGAACGGGAAAATTTTTTCAGTCCCCTCATCCCGACCATAAACGTTAAAGGTTATCCCCATCTTGAGAAGCAGCGCTTCAGCTTCCCTCTGGCGCAATGCCAGATCTCCTTCGGGAAGGGAATTGATCTTGTCGATGAGCAGCTGTGCCCCGGGTCGGGGTGTGCCGTCTGCATCGATCAATTCATCGTAAAAATCTTCCGGGTCATAGGTCTTGAACGTTTGCATCATGTTCCTCAGTGATCGTTTAGCGCATGGTAAAACACACGTGGCCAGCGCGGGCGATTTTTCCGCAGTTGGCCGGTTTTTCGCCAGGTTTTATCCTAAACGATTGTGCCGTCAATGCATTCTACCCGAACCTCCTGGTTTATCGGAAAAATTGGTGGGCCGAACTGATTATAGAGCGCCACATCGGCAGCATCGCGTCCTATGCCGAGCACGACATAGCCATTTCTCAAAAAGGGCTGGGTTGCATCAAATGTATACCAGCGGCCGGCAATAAAGGCTTCGAACCAGGCATGCATATCCATGGGCACCAACTCGTGAAGATAGCCCACCACTATTCTCGCGGGAATGGCAAGGCTGCGGCACAGGGCGATGCCGAGGTGAGCAAGATCACGGCACACCCCGCTTTTTCGTGAGAGAACCTCGCGCGCTGAAACGGTGGAATCGCTGTTGATGAAGTCATAATGGATATGGGCACGCAGCCATTGTTCAATCGCTGAAACCTGATCATATCCGGGACGTTGTTCTGCTGTTATGTCCTTGGCCAACTGCCCGAAATCCTCTATTTCGCAATAGCGGCTTGGTAACAGAAACTGGAGTACCTCGTCTGGCACATTCTGTATCTCGACAAACACCGCTCCCGGTTCTCGGTCCATGGTGCCTGTCGTATGGACAGTGGCTTCGCTATAGATTGAAAGCGGGCCAGGCGGGGCTACGAGCCGCTGGCAGAGATTTCCGAAACTGTCGGCAAATTCAGATACGACCATATCGGGAACGATGGTCAGTTGGCCGTGTGATACCCACTGCTGTGAACCACTGCGCGGACGCAGCATCAGCACAAACGGTGTGGCTACCGAAATATCAAAGAGCAACCTACAACTGACTCGTAGTTTCATTCACCAGCCACTATAAGGGAAGCAAGAAAAAACACAGGAAAAAACTGTCGCAAAATCCCTCATTGCAGGGATCCAGAAGCAGAGATGGACGTCGCAGCGATTCCTCCTCATGCCTGACATATTACTCGACTTTTGCCAAGTATCCTACAGATTCGGGAAAACCAGATTCGAGCAGGAAGCCCCGCGGGTCATCATCGGTGGGAAAAAGGGGACTGTCCCCTTTTCCCTGGTCGCCGATCTACCCGGCCAGTACCTTGATGATGGCCGGCATGAAGGCCGGCAGGTCGTCGGGGGTGCGACTGGTCACGAGGTTATCGTCCACCACCACCGCTTCATCGACCCAGTGGGCTCCGGCGTTGACCAGATCGTCCTTGATTGCAAAAAACGAGGTTACATTCCGGCCCTTGACTACCCCGGCAGAGCAGAGCATCCAGCCGGCATGGCAGATCGCCGCCACCATCTTGCCGCTGGTAACCGCATCCGCCACCAGATTGACCATCGCCGGATGGCGGCGCATCATGTCCGGAGCGTAGCCGCCGGGGATGACAACTCCGTCAAAATCGGCCGCGGATACCTTGTCGGCAGCCACATCCGCCTTTACGTCCGTTGCCGGTTTGCCGGTAAACTGGTCTTTGCGGCCCGAACCGACCACCACGACCTCGGCTCCCGCTTCAAGCAACCGATAGTACGGGTACCAGAACTCGTAGATGTTGAACATGTCTTCGACCAGAATCGCTACTTTCTTTCCTTTCAGTTCCATACGATCCTCCCTTGCTGGGTATCTTGCTGGTTATCATTCACCACGTGCCGCAACACGTTTGCCTGACACGTTAAGCACCGCACAAAGATATGCAAAAAACGGGACCACTCTTGACCCGTTGGTTTGGCGAACACGTTTGCACACAAAAGGCGGTTGATTACGCACGCCCGTGTGCAGTATACGGGCAGCCACCATCAAGGAGAGGCTCGCCAAAACAGGACCAGCAGACAGAAAACGACGAGACGCAGCCTGGGCGATCTATAGTGCCGGCGTGCCGAGGTTGATCGGCCCTCGGTTCAACAGGGTACGGCTGGATCGCCACTGCGGCATGAAATGATCCATAAGCTTTTTAAATCGGGCATTGTGGGAAGGCTCCAGCAAGTGGGTCATCTCGTGAACCAGAACATATTCGAGAAACTCCGGCGATCGCCTGGCAAGCTCGCTATTGAGCCGGATACGGCCGGAAGATGGCGTGCAACTCCCCCACCGAGTCTTCATCCGTCGCACAAAATACCTGTTGACCCTGACACCTATCAACGGCTCCCATTTCTCGATCAGCGGTGGGACCGCATTATATAGTTGCTCCCGATACCAGCTTTCAACAATCTCCTGTCGTTCTTCCCTGCCGGTGCCCGGTCGGATCGTGAGCACCAGGCGACGAGAGGAGAGCGCAACAGACGGCGTCCGGTCGGCTTCAATAACCGATAACAGGTAACACCTTCCCCAAACCCAGTGCGGTTCCCACTCCCGGTAAGCAATCTGCTGCTCGCGGCTCTGCTGCTGCAACCGTTCCCGGTGCTTCCTGATCCAATCGAGTTTTGCCGTGGCAAAGCCCTTTACAGCGGCCAGAGAGAGGCGCAACGGTGCCGAAATTCGGACTTGGCCGTGCGGCGGATGAACACTGAGGCGAACCGATTTAATCTTCTTGAACACCACATCGATCGTGATGTCTTCAAGCAGCATCTGTTTTGTTTTCACTACCTGTTTTGCTCCCGGACACGTCTTCCGCCGCTCGCTCTGAGGAGAATCCCCAGCGACATGACATACCGTTCACCATACGGAGCAAAACGTTTGCTTGCAAGCACCGAATACTGTACTGTCCTTGACTGCCCGGCCGAGGCCGGGCAGTCGGCCATGAATGATGCTAAGGACTGCCGATACTACAACACCGCAGCAAACGGCACGCATAATATCCCGGTGCCGCCGAGGAAAAAACGGCCGGCCGCTTATTGTTGCTGCCGCTGGTATTCCCCGGCCGGAAAGCTGATCGGCACACCTTCATACGGAGTCATCCGGGTGGTTCTCCGGGTTTGCACCTCACGCAGGCTTTTCAGGACATCGATACTGCTCATCAATCCTTTCGAATAGTGGGCCAGCTTGATCGACAAGCCGGCAATCTGCGCCAGGGCGCTGACGAAGTTGACATCACCGACGGTGAACTCCCACGGTTCCGCAGTGTAAACACGAATGGCGCCGAGCAGTTTGCCATGGACCTGGATCGGCACCGACAGGATCGAGACGATGCCCTCTTTCCGTGCCGCCTCCGGGTACTGGATCCGCGGATCATCCATCACATCGTAAATCGCCACCGGTCCATCCTTCAGGGACGCGGCAATGGATTGCAGGGCACTGACCGGTCCTTTGTTGAGATACTCATCGCTCAAACCAAACGAAGCGGCTATCTCGAGTTCGTCGGTTTTGTGGTTGAGGAGAAACAGGACACAGCCTTTGACGCCGAGAGCGGTCTTGATGCCTTCCACGGTCATCAAGGCCACTTCTTCCGGCTCTTTGGAGTGCGAGATTGCATTGGAAACCCTGATGAACGTTTCGTAATTGATCAAGTGCTCTTTCATAACGTCCTCCTCTGTTGTCCCCTTGCTGGTGAGTGGAAAAAGTCCAACGACCCTTCCCTCCTTCCGGTTCTCCGTGGTGCTTATACCTCCCATCGCACCGTGGCATTCCGCCAACGGATTCTGCCGGTGCCCGGGCAAGACTTCGGTTCATATAACGCCCATTGCGGGACGACACGACG
>JAZBPM010000027.1:0-11790 GCA_036351615.1 Desulfofustis sp. | reverse complement strand
CGACGACTACCTGACCAAGCCGGTCAATATCGAGCAGTTCCATGCAACCGTCAACAAAACCCTGCGCAAGCGCCGGCTTGCCATCGATAACCGACTTTTTCAGCAGAAGTTGCAGCTCACCAACCTGCGGACCCAGTTTCTCCATCATCTCAACCTGAAGATGAACAGCGCCTATCTCAATGCCCGGGAGCTGAAAGGAGTCTTGCAGATTATCCTGATCGGCATCACCTCGGAAGAAGGGCTGCGCTTCAATCGGGCCTTTCTCGCGTTGTTCGATGAACAGGAAACCATGCTCCAGGGCGAGTTGGCCATCGGACCGGGCAGCAGGGAAGACGCCGCCGAGGTGTGGAACGAAATCAAGCGAAAGAACCTTCGCCTGCAAGACCTGTTTCACACCGTTTCCGCCGATTCTTTCAAGAAAGATACCATCGTCAACGAGATCGCCCGGTCACTGGTCGTTCCCGCCAGCTTTGTCCAGCACCCGCTGATCCATGCCTGTCGCAGCCGCAGTTCGATCCTGGTGAACCAAGGCCAGGCGGCGATAGAGATACCCTCGGAGCTTATCGAAACCCTCGGCGAAGACACCTTTGTCATCGTCCCGCTGTTTTCTCCGAGCAAGGCGCTGGGTGTAATCATCGCCGACAACTTCGTCACCCGGCAACCAATCAACCAGGCCGACGTCGAAGCACTGGAAACCTTCGCCGGCCAGGCCAGCCTCGCCGTCGAACACTCCCGACTCTATACCGACATGCAGCAGAAGATCGACGAACTCGAACTGGTCACCCAGGAGCTGGAAAAAAGCAAGGATCTGCTCATCGAGGCGGAACGCTATTCGGCCCTTGGCTATATGTCGGCCCAGTTGATGCATGCCCTGCGCAACCCGATCACTTCGATCGGCGGTACCGCTCGCCTGCTCAGCAAACGAATTAACGACCAGGAAAACAAGAAATTCCTCGATGTCCTGACCAGAGAGACGAGCAAACTTGAAGCAACCCTGAATGATTTGTTCAGCTTCGTCAGCAAAAGCGAACTCAAAAAAACCGCCCAACACCTCCATCCTCTCATTCGCCGGAGCGTGATGATCTTTTACGGGGCGATGAAAAAAAGCGGCATCAGCTATGAGATCGAGCTCACCGGCGAGGACCCGGTCCTTTTCATCGACAGCGACAAAATCCGGCAGGTACTGCTGCACCTGATCAAAAACAGCATCGAAGCGATGCCGGACGGAGGCGTGTTGCAGGTTCACTCCTGGCAGGAAGACGGCTCGGTACTGGTATCCATCAGGGATTCCGGCGTCGGTATCTCGGTGGGCGAGCTGAGCCGGGTCACCGATCCGTTTTACACCACCAAGACCTATGGCACCGGCATGGGCCTGACCCTGGTCGAGCAAATCCTGGCTCAGCACGATGCCGACTTCTCCCTGACCCCCGTCAAACCACACGGCATGACCGCCCTGATCAGGTTCAGGCCGACAACGTCACCATCGGAGCCGGATTAACGCTCACGCTGCCAGGAAATCACCACCGCCGCCAGCGAAACGGCCGCTGCACAGAGAAACGTGGCCCGCAACGCCGCAACAAACTGGGCGCTTTGTCCCGAAACAAAATGTCGCACTTCTGCGCCACCGGTGAACCAGGAAAACCAAGCCGCAAAAACGATCCCGGCAAACGCGGCTCCAAACAGCATGCCGAGGTTGCGCGACGTTGCCAGCAGACCGGCTGTGACGCCGGCATCGTCGTCACCGATCCGGGACAGCAGCGAGGCGGTATTCGGCGCCAGGAACATCGACTGGCCCATACCGAGCAATACCAGCCGACTGCAGATGGCGATCAATGACGACGCACCATCGATCGTCGCCAGCGACAGCAACGCCACGAAGCTGATGGCCAGGCCGGTGGTGGTCAGGATTCTGCCACCGAAACGGTCGAAGAGCATGCCGGACGTCGGTGATACGACAAACAGACTGAGCGGCACCGCCATCATTACCAATCCGATCAGATTGGCCGGCAGTCCCCGCACCAGGTCGAGATAAAACGGCAGTAGGACGAGCACGACGAACAGTGATGCAAAGGATACCGCAGCGGTGATCAGGCCGATATGGTAATAACTCTTACCAAACAGATGGAGCGGCAGGATAGCCGATTTCCGGGTTCGCTCCGCCCAAATGAACGAGGCTGTTGCCAGTCCCAGCCACAGCGCCCCGCCCACTCGGAAAAACCAGCCAAGAGAGGGAAGAAAGTGGGCATAGAGGATACAGGACAACACCACAATCGCCCATAACAGCGCCCCTCGGCCATCGACCTGGCGTTTATTGCCGGCGCCGTTACCCACCTTCGATATCCTGAACAGATAGGTGCCGCCGGCGAGAATGACCAGACTGACCGGCAGGTTCACGAGAAAGATCATCCGCCAGGAAAACCAGTCGATGAGCAGACCGCTGACCAGCGGACCGCTCATCAGCCCGGCGGACGTTGCAATACCGATCATGCCGAGCCCTTTGCCAAGCTCGCGGCGCGGGAAGGCGTCCCTGATGATTACCGGGCCGGACGCCATCATCATCGCCGCCCCCACCCCCTCGACCAGCCTCGCACCGATCAGCAGCCAAAGGTTGGCTGCCACAGCGCACACCAGCGAACCGATGCCGAAAATACCGATACCGATTAGGTAGACCGTCCCGGTACCCAGCCGATCTGCAGCCACACCCCAGAACAGCAGGCTGACGGTGATCGTCAACAGATAGATCAAGACCACCCACTGGACCTGGATCAACGGTGCTGTAAAAGAGCGCATGATGGACGGCAGCGCGACGTTGACCATGCTGCTGTCCATGGTGCTCAAGAACACCCCGGCCCCGACAAGCAGAAAGATTCGCCACTTGGCCATGCCCGTCTCTTCCGCAGCGCTCGCCTCCTTTCCTAGCATAGCCGCTCCAACGCCGGTCTGCGCGTGTGCATCGTATCGACCAAAGTTTGTTTCATTTTGGTTAGAGCTATGTTAAAAGGACACGTTTCATACCCTGAAGAACGCACGACACACCGTGAACGTCTCGCAGAGCCGACAACACCGACATGCCGAATTCGACGTGATTCACATGAGCGTTGCCTTTCCTGGAGAGGAACACGAAACAAAATACGTGTTTACCAACTCCCGCGCCGCTACTCTTCGCCGCTTCCTGTCGATGAAATGCATCCCTGACGGCGACTATGCAGAAGGACTTATATCGAGCATCTATTTCGATACCAGCCATCTGGAATTGCTTGATGAAAAGCTGAACAGCGACTTTCTGAAAGCCAAAGTCCGTTTACGCTGGTATTCGTCCGTCACCAGCGGATTACCCTATCCGCCCGTCTTTCTCGAGGTCAAGCGAAAAATCGGCAGTGCTCGGCGAAAAACAAGACAACAGCTCGACTGTTTCGGCGACTGGATCAGAGTCCGACCGCTGCACGATCCATCCTTTCTGCAGATCAATGCACTGCTGACGAAACTTGGCAACCATTTCAACCGATCCTTGTTCCCCACCCTGCAGATCGATTATCGCCGCAGTCGTTACCTTGATACACACAGTGGTGCCAGGCTCTCCGTAGACAGCGATATCCGTGTATCGCGCACCAATGGTCAACTCATCCCATACCTTAACGGCTGCTGTCTTGACGATGCCGTCTTTGAATGCAAACTCCGCACGCAGCATCAGCCCGACTGGTTAGGCCAGGTCAATACCCTTGCCGACGGCCGGAAAGACTCCTTTTCCAAATATGCCTGCTGCTTTCTCCATTCGCGGCGGCTCACCATGTAAACTACGACAATTATCATGGACAACAAACAAATAGATTGGTATTCGGTCCTCTCCGGCTTTGGCAGTAAAAGCATGGACGAGATCGGTCTGGTTCCATTTCTCGGAATCATGGGCATCTCTCTTCTCTCGTCACTCTTTATTGCGTTGCTCTATGTTCGCTTTTTCCAGCCACGATCGACCGGAAGCCTTATCTATCGTGCATTTCCTCTCCTCGGTATATCGATAACGGCAATTTTTATCGCCATCCAGTTCTCTCTGCCTCTCTCCCTCGGCCTGCTCGGTGCATTGTCTATCGTTCGCTTTCGTACCCCGATCAAAGAGCCGGAAGAAATCGGCTTCATCATGCTGGTCGTAGCCACATCGTTATGCTGTGCAACGTTCAATATCCTTTTTCTCTGCATTATCCTCGGTGTCGCCATCGTCGCTCTACTGGTCTTGCATTACGGCCGCACCTTCCTGGCCGTCAGCGACAACAGCGGTGTCGTCATTATCGAAGCGCCGGCAGCGATCTACCATCTGAAAAACAGGGACCTCTTCGACGCACTGCACACCTGTATCGACAACGGTCGATTGGACAGCGTGTCGGAAAGCGGAGATATGGCCGTTATCTCCTACAACATTCGGCACCCCCGCGAAAAACAGGTGCTCGAGCTCAAGGATCTCCTCAGAGCTATCGACCCGGCAATCAAAATGAACATTTTTTATAACAGTCAGACCATTTGACCCGGCTTTACCATGGCGTTGTCTCGATTCGCTGATTTTTTTCGCGAAACTGCTGCTCTGATCATTCTGGCAGGGGCCTTCCTCGTTCTCAGTGGCATCTGCCAATACTACTCGGCCGGACTCGACGTCCATCTCCAAATAGAATCGCAAACTCCCGACTATCTAACCATTTTCTGGCGCAGCGACGGTGAGCCATACGACATCGAACGATCCTGGATCGGCCCGATCGGCAGGTCTCAACACACGACCATTAACACCACCCTGCCGATGGCCATGGCGATCGATTACATCCGCATTGATGCGGGCAACCGCCCCGGCCAGGTAGTCTTTCATTCAGCGTCGCTTTCCGCCGGTAACGAAGACGTTCTTGATCTTGTCGACAGCCTGAACAAAATACCGCCTAACCGGTCCAACCATCTCAGGCTGAACCGGCAACCGAACAAAATCATCCTCGAAGCTATCGGCAACGACCCCTTTTTCGAAGTCGAGGTCCCGCTCGACGCACGACCTATCTTTGACTTTGAGCGCATCATCCCTGCTCTGCTGCTGTTTTGCCTACTGATATCCCTACTTACTAATCCCCGCTTCCTGAAGGGGCCGAAAAATAACGGCACCCTGAAACTATCCCTTCCCAACCGCAGCCTCTTGCGGCTTCCGGACTGCAAAAACCAGCCCTTTCACCTCGGCCCGAAAATCTTCCGAAATCCCGGCGAGCATGCCACTACCTATTCCATCGAAGTCGCCTGCATCGAGCCGCGTGCCGTCGCACAGCTACTTGACGCAGTGAAACAGCTCAATATCCCGATCGACCTTCGCTTCGACTACCGGCGCTCCGGAGACGTCTGATCACCCTATGCACAATCGGCGAAAAATTACAGCAGCTCTTCTCGGTGCCATCGCGATGGTGATACTTCTGGCCGTTATCGTGCAACATCACAACGGCTTCGCGCATCTGAAACACGCTCTTCAGGTTCGCTCTGTCGGCTCTGGAGTCCTCGACTATGGCACCATGGGCACCATCCTCAAACGATTGGAACTGGTCACCGTCAAACCCAACGATTTCAATCGCTTTAAACCAAACGGACAACAGGAGGACGACCTCGAAACAATAGTCTTTCAGAAAAAGCGACAGGTCGGCGATTATGTCTATGTCGCCAACCCGGAAGGATCCATCCACTATCGTTCTACCGCCCTGCTGGTTGACAAGAAAACCAAACCCGGCTGGCCGATCGTCTCCATCGCTACCGATGAGGCTTTCCTACACGATCCGGAAACAGGAATCTTGGCCAACAGAGCCGAGAAAGGGCGAGCATGGGAAAAAATTGCCGACATCTCATATATCGAAAACGGAGAGGTACTCTTT
This sequence comes from Desulfofustis sp., assembly GCA_036351615.1. GTDB lineage: Bacteria > Desulfobacterota > Desulfobulbia > Desulfobulbales > Desulfocapsaceae > Desulfofustis. The sequence goes on along the minus strand of JAZBPM010000027.1, from coordinate 5,911 downwards.
GAAACCCGTGCCGGCCTGAGGATGCACGGCGGTCTTCGACTGAGCACCGGCGAATATACACCCGGTTTCCGGCTCTATTTCAGGAAGAAATACGGACTTGCCGAAGTCCCATCAGGCCTTATCCTGCCCGATCTCGAGATACCGCTGCGCACGGTGGTCCTGCAAACCTCCGCCTGGCCGCCCGGCTATCCGCTCAACAACCCGATAGCCTACGACATAGCCCGCCACATTGGAGGAATCGTACCGACAACGCGACTTGTGGAAATCTATCTCAACGGGAAGCCCTATAGCATGGGATTTGCCACCGAACATCTCAGCAGGCGACAATGGGGACAGCGGTATGGCGACACGGATTACTTTTTCGTCAAATACCGCAGCAAAAACCCGGAGGTGGACCTTATCGACTATCGCCGAAAGATAAACCACCTGCTTGATAGAAATACCGTTCTATCCGTTGAAAATGTCTCTGAGGAGCTTGATCTTAGCAATCTCACCGCCCAGGTAATTGCCTGGTCCTTCTGCGGTACCAGCGACTATTACCAGGGAGTTGCCGTTGGCCGAAAGGAACCAGGCAGCAGGATCTTTTGGATTACCTGGGACATGGATCACAGTTTCTGGGACGAAGGCGTCACGGAGAATATCGACCGAGCAGCATGGCAGCAACCGGCGTTCGAACGATTTTTCCAGCAGACCGCGCATCGGATTTGCTGGCGAACCGACCTGTTCTCCCGTCTCATCTGGCAGGATCAGGACTATCAGTCCATCTTTCTCATGGAAGTCAACAAGGTGCTGAATCACCTGCTGACGCCATCCTACCTGGATTCGCTGCTCTCCTCATATCGAGAGAAGCTTGCGGCCTATGGAGATCCGCACGATCACTACTTCGAGTTGCTGGAGACCTTTTTCGATAACCGACCCGCCTTCATTCGACAGGAACTGCAGACTATCCTGTCCCTGAACGATCCCGCAACCTGCAGGATCACCATCCCTGAAGACGTGGAAATCCTCGTCGATGGCTTCCCGTATCACGACAACTACCAGGGGGTCTATTTCAACAACACGCCGGTGACCCTGGAACTTGCCGATTCCTCCACCCTTTCAGACTATTACTGGCTGGTTAACAATGAAAAAAGGTCCGGCCGGCACCTTGAACTGACCATAAATAAGGACACGGAAATCGCTCTCATCGCCGCTGCCCGCTGATCGAACGGTCGTTATCGACCACCGTTTGCACGCCATATACTCCCAATGGCGGCAAGTCACCGTTAAGAGTGAAACCGGCGCCGTGGTCGGAAGGACTGACCGGGACTGCCTCCGGCTGCTGCGCTACGGCCTGATCGGTTGGCCTCCGAGGCCGGCAGACAGGCCATCCATGGCCTGGCGAGAAGCTTTCGGGCCTGATTCTCCGTCCAGCCGGGCCTTCGCGATGCAGACTCCGGCAGCACCGGCCAGTCCGGGGGAACTGGTTTTCATTGACAAACGTATCTTGACGGGACGCTCACGCTAAACCACCTCTCCCCCGAACGTTGATCTTTAGCGACCGGATGAATACCAGTATGCCAGAAGATACCGGGACTTCGTGTTGCTCAGATCCCCTGCCCCGGCCGATATGAAAACCTTGATTCCCAGAAACGATGGAGGATATCCACATGAAGATGAGTCGGTTCGGGGCAGCCATTTTGGCTCCCACGGCATTGCTGCTCCTGCTGTCAGCCTGTCAAATGGCTTCCAGTCCCCCCTTCCAGGATAGATACTACGATGCTAAGGCAGCGATTCCTCTGAAAGCCGGTGCGGTAGAAGAAAGCTCCTGGCAGACGTTTGATGTGGTGATCGATTATCGCTATCAGGCATCCGCCGACACCATTGAGGTGAGTGGCACAGCAGCTCTCGGCCGGCACTATCAGGATCTCTACGAGCGGCTCACTAAGCTCGAGGTTTATCTGTTCCTGCTTGACGATACAACCAGGGTTCTGCAATCAAAAAAGATCGCTCAAGCACTGGCCAGCGAAACCGATACGGTGCTTACTTTTTCGGAGACGATAGCGCTGCCGCCCGGCGCCAACCACCTGGCCTTCGGCTATGAAGGTCGGGTACAGGCCAGTGATCCGGAACCCGACAGCGGCGGCGACTGGTTTTACAAACTGCCGCTGGCTCGAACACCGTAAATGCTCAGCAACATCAATTTCCACAAAAACCAATAGAAAAGGCCCGCTGCACGAGGCAGCGGGCCTTTGAGATACATCAACTAACTGCTATTTTTTTCAGATAATGCTTAGAAGCTGACGAAGAGGCCAACACCTGCCTGGAATCCGTCACCGTCTACATCGCCGTCAACCGACAGGTACTGAACCTGAGCGTGCAGGCTGGTGTTATCCATGATCGCATAGCTACCACCGGCGGCGATCGCAAGAGCGTCGGCGTCAACGATATTGTCATCTTCTACGGTCAGGTAACCAACAGTTGCACCGAGGTTCAGGGCGTCGCTGACTTTTGCAAATACTTTCAGGGTACCACCGATCAAACCGGCACCGGTACCGGTCCAGTCAAACGGACGACCCAGGTCGATCTGCTCGTTGCTCAGCTTGGTGCCAACTTCCCAGACCGGATCCCAGCCGTTGAAGTCGTTGCCCAGCCAGGAGTACTGTACTTCATCATCATCGGCAGCCATTGCATACCAGATCAACGGCTGGATGGTGATGGTGTCGGTGATGGCCAGGTCGGCACCGAAGTAGCCCTGCAGACCCATTGCATCGACATCTTCAGCGGCGTCACCGGTGAAGAAGTTGATCTCACCAACCAGTGTGGCCATGCCCAACGGAGCAGCTACGGATGCACCGAAGGCGTAGACGTCTTCGTCGGTCTCGCCGCCATTGTAACCGGCGCCGAAGAACTCGGTTTTGACACCGCCGAAAGTCGGGGAGACCGATACGGCGTACAGGAAGGCGTCATCGCCATCGGAGGCCGGTACGGCCGGGGTGGTGTCGGTTGCTGCTACGGCCGGTGAGTAACCGTCATCATCGAGAATGACGAAGGCCTTGACCGGTACGTCACCTTTGAAATCTACCTGGATACCGTTATCCTGGGAGTTGACTACCTGACTCGGGCTGACGCCGGCATAGATCTGACCGGCTCGCATCTGGAACATGCCTTTTTCCAGTTCGAGATAAGCGCGATCCCACTGCATGGAACCGTTATCCGGTAAGCGACCGGAACCGAAACCGGCATTGCGACCCCAGCGGGCCTCGGTAGCGTCAAAACGGAACACGGCTGTGACGCCTTCAGCTGCCTTGATTTTGCCCTGCATACGAAAACGTTGATCGACATAGCTCTCATTACGGCCGCCGATACCCTCGTCGTCGTCTACGGTCCATCCGCGGACCCGCATCTCACCACTCAGGCTCAAGCGTTCCTCGGCGATAGCCGGAACGGCTGCAAGACCAACCAGAACCGGCACCGCTACAAGTGCTTTCATCATCTTCTTCATTGTTTTGCCTCCAAAACGGGGTTCTCATTTCGCTCGCCACTCATCCCAGCAAGCTCTGCAAATCTTCTCTGTCTCCTTTCCCGGATAGCCGACCGCTCTGCCGAAATGCGTTCGGTCGATGACGACCAGCGGGAGCCCGGAAAATATTAATCAATCTATATACCGGGGGTGGTGGCGTGTCAAGTTTTTTTTACCTCGGGTAAAAATTTTTATACCGGCCCTTCCGGTCGATTTTTTCCTATTAGAAACAATGGGTAGTAAGCCTCTATCGGCAATCGGCTGAGAATGGGGAAGAAGAGGAAAGCAGCCGCAACGATACACATCACTGCGGCGCAACGCGCATTTCGTAAGCAAGGATCCGACTGTTATCCCCTCCGGGCAAGAATCGGCGCCAGAGGGCCTTGTCCGGCAATTGTGCGACATAGAGCCTACTGATAGCATCGACGGTCGACGGTGTCGCCGATTCCGACGAACCGGCGAAGACATAGTCCGCAACATAACCGGCGATATGGCTGGTTCGCCACAGCTCCATCAGACCGGCGCCCCGCCAGCCGAGACAGACCACGGAACCACCGTCATAACTGCGCATGTTGGGCAGATATCTGCTGACCGGATCGACCTCGTTGGTGACGATGATCAGCTCGGACACCCCGTCTCCCGTTATATCCTTGACATCGAGACGTCCAGGGATGTAAACGAGCCGACGCGAGCCTTCCTCATCGGCGCTGTTCATCGCCGTGTCATCGGCTGTTGTTTCGGTTAAAATCGGCCCGAAATAGCGAAGGCTTCCACCATAATCGGCCGAGCTGACCCAGATCAGGCCCTGAGTCTCATCGTAGACCTGCAACCGGTGACGTTCGTCGATGACGGCCGTCTCGTTGCTGCCGTCCCCGTTAAAATCGGCAACGGCAAAATCAAAGAGATTGGTATCGGCGGGCAGGGGCAATCGCTCGGTCGATGTCAATTGACCGCTTTGCCGATCCATAGACAACCGGAATACACCAGGTGCCAGATAGCGCAGGCCTTCATCGAGGCTCGCCTGCTGACCGGCCAGGATCTCTCCGCGGCCCGGCCAGGAGATCGGCCGAATATACCAGTCGAGGTTTTGCTGCAGCGGCTGCAATGTCGCCGACCCGTCCCAGCCGAGAATGGCCGAGGCAGCTTTCCAGCCATTATTGGCCGAGACGAAAAGATGCGGCAGATCGCTCTGATCCGGTTTGCCGATATTGATGACGTGGATCTTGATGACCGGCGGAAAATCATAGGAGGCCACCTGCTGAAACCGTTCATCGGAAAAATGAAAGACACGAATCTCGCTGCGGGAAGCGACCACCAGATCGTCAATACCGTCACCGTCCAGATCGCCGCTGGTCATCGTCTCGACATCGATCGGCAGTGGTGAGCTGCGGCGTACACCACGGGACTGGAAACGATCATCACCGTCACCGGTCAAGGCACTGCCGCTATAGAGTCCTTTTTTGAAAGAACGCTCCGGGTGCGGCGTCTGGAAGGCGCCGAAGCCATCGTCCGCCGCAGCACTCGGTTGCGGGCCGACTTCGGCCGTTTCCTGCCGGGGCTGCAGGTGTTGGGCCACGGTTTCGGCCAGTTGGGCAACGGCCGGCACGATGGTATCGATATCGGTGGCCGTAAACCCGAGCGGCTGCTGCTCGCCGGCAACCAGCAGCGGGACCAGGACCAGGTTCACCCGCAGTCCTTGCTGAAGGGCAACGATCTCACCGGTCGCCAACCAGTCAACGGGGATCAACTGCGCGGCCTGCTGCCGCTCATCCCGTCCGAGCAGCGCCTGCACTTCCCCGGCCTGACGTTTCGAGATCGCCCGGGCAGAGATATCGACATCATCCCGGTTTGCCAGACGCGCTATGAGCATCTGCCGGATCGCCTCCTCGAGATAGGCATATGATCCCGCCTGCTCAGCGGAAAAGGGCAGCAACGCCAGGGTCGGTACCGCTTTCTCCTGCTGCGCCTGGGCAAGAGAGAATCCCGACAAGAGAAGAACCACGCCAAACAAACCGGGTAGGAAAAAACGCATAAGCCACCTGCGAGGAAAAAAGATTAACGAGCACACCCTTCGTATCGTCGCTCCTGTCCGCACCTGCCAGAAGATCCATGATGTGCCGGAAGATCTGTGATGTTAATGCATCTCCGGCAAGACTGCAACAACACCCAACATCTCGGGCCAAACAATTAATGCTTGACTTTTGTAGGGGGAAACTCCATATGTATATTGTGTATAAATTTTTGTACCGATCGTAAAACCTTCGAAACACACTCGTCGTCGAATGAACATACCAAACTACAGTCAAAGCGCCTGTCAACTCACACTTATTGTTGCGCTGTCCGTTGGTTTGCTGCTCAGCAGCATCCCGGTAAAGGCGAACGGAGAAGCGTTGGCCGACGAACCCGCCT
>JAZBPM010000026.1:0-7165 GCA_036351615.1 Desulfofustis sp. | reverse complement strand
GGCAGATCGAAGCCCAGGCCATCCAGAAATTGAAACACCCCTCCCGAATTGAGGAATTGCGGGTGTTCATGACTGAATAGTCGTTTTTCCGAGCCCGTTACCACCCCCTCTTGTCGCGCTCCATGGACGTCGCTCGCCGTTTTCGGGCTGAGATTCATTTGCACTCCTTTTGCCTTTGCGCACTACCGGATGGATGAAAGAGACCAGAGACTGGATACAATTGAGCATGGTCGATGGGCTCGGACCGATCGGATTCTGGACGCTCGTTACCCACTTCGGCTCTCCGGGAGCTGCCCTGGCGGCTTCAGACGCCGAGTGGCAGGCGGTACCGGGGCTGCGCTTGAGACAGGTTGCGGCCCGCGACGCAACCGTTGCCGGCGGCGAGCGGGTTGACCGGGAATTGGCAGCCCTTGCCGACATCGGCGGGAGGGCCGTCAGTTACCCCGATCCGGATTACCCGAGCCTGCTGCGCTCCATCGCCTGCCCTCCGCCGGTCCTTTATCTGTGTGGCCGGATTGGCGGGGGCACCACAACGGCCGTGGCGATAATCGGTTCGCGTGCCGCCTCCAGTTACGGTCGCCGTACGGCCCATCGGTTGGCCATGGATCTGGGTGGCCGGGGGGTGACTGTCGTGTCGGGTCTGGCCCAGGGGATCGACGCTGAAGCGCATGCCGGTTGTCTTGCCGGCGGCGGTTTTACCATCGCCGTTCTCGGTTGCGGGCTCGATGTCGTTTATCCCCGGATCAACGGCCGCCTCTATCGCCTGATTGCCGAAGCAGGCCTGCTGGTCAGTGAATACCCGCTCGGCACCAAGCCCGAAGGGTTCCGTTTTCCGGCCCGCAATCGGATTATCGCCGGTCTGAGCAGGGGCGTGGTTGTCGTCGAAGCAGCCCGGCGCTCAGGAACCCTGATAACCGTGCAACATGCCTTGGAAGAAGGCCGAGAGGTCTTTGCCGTTCCCGGTCAGGTCGATTCGGCCAAGAGTGCCGGCAGCCATTGGCTGCTGCAGCAGGGGGCAGGCTTGGTCGTCTGCGCCGACGATATCATTGAGGGCCTGGGACTGCCTTCATCTCCGGTCCCAAAACAGGAGACTGCTCAGGAAGCGGGGGCGATTGACAGCGCTGCCGCCCAGGTACTGGCGATGCTTGAACCGTATCCGGTGCTGCGTGACGACTTGCTGCGCCGCTCCGGGCTCGGTTACGCTCGTCTCAGCGAGCTTCTGCTGATGCTCGAATTGGCTGGATGTGTTGAAATTCTGCCGGGAGACCGGGTGCGGAGAATCGATACTGCCGTCTGTCGTTCGTAAAGCGAGTCGAAAATGTCGAACAAGAGAGCCATTTGCAAAACAATCTTTCCGCCCAAACTCTGCGTTATGCTCAAAAAGGAAATGCAATGAACGAGATTTTGCTTGCTCCATCCATTCTGTCCGCTGATTTTACCGATCTCGGCGGCGAAATTCGCGCCGTCGTCTCGGCAGGGGCCGATGTTGTCCATGTTGATGTTATGGATGGTCATTTTGTGCCGAATATCACCATCGGGCCGTTGATTGTCGAAGCCGCCCGGCGGGTGACCGAGCGACCGCTGGACGTCCACCTGATGATCACTGATGCCGATCGTTATATCGACCAGTTCGCCGCGGCGGGGGCCGACTGGATTACCGTTCATGTGGAGGCCTGCCCGCATCTGCAGCGAACGGTAAGCCGAATCCGCGAGCATGATCTGAAAGCCGGGGTCGTTCTGAATCCGGCGACATCGCTGACCACGCTCGATCATATCCTCGACGATATCGATCTGGTCATGCTGATGTCGGTTAATCCCGGATTCGGCGGGCAATCCTTCATTCCGGCAACGTTGGAGAAGATCTCCCGGCTGCGTCGGCTGATCGATGACCGCGGCCTGGAAATCGACATCGAGGTTGACGGCGGTATCAGCTCGGCTACCATCTATCGGGTCGCTCGTGCGGGAGCCAACATCTTCGTTGCCGGTTCCGCTGTTTACGGAGCGCCGTCTTACGTAGAGGTGATCGCCGCATTGCGGGCCGAGGCCGTTCGCGGCTGGCAGGATCGAAACGGGCCGGAATAAACGGTCCAAGGAGTCGCCATGAAAACAATACCGACGGAAACGGCGGTCTGGCAAAAGCTGCTACGACTGGCCGAGAAACCGTATGATTTGACTGCCCCGGGAGCCTTGTCGGGTTCCGGACGGGTCGGCACCATGGTCTGCCGATCGGCCGGCCTGCGGTTGCTCTATGCGATGCAGCGGATCGACGAGCAGGTGCTGGCTGTTTTTCAGGAGATGGCCGACGTTTTTGATCTCGTCGGACGATTCCAGGAGATGCGCGGCGGGGCGGTAGTCAACCGAATCGATGGCTGGCCGAGCGAGAACCGCCAGGTATTGCACACCGCGAGCCGCGATCTGTTTTCTAAAGATCCGTTGGCACCGGAAGCGACGGCCCAGGCCAAGCGTGAGCTGACACGGCTCGAACGGTTTATCTGGGAAGTGGATGAGCGCCACCTGCTCGGTTCTACCGGTAAACCGTTCACTACGATGGTCAATATCGGCATCGGCGGTTCCGACCTCGGCCCCCGTGCCGTCAACGAGGCGTTGCGAGCTTATTATCGTCCCGGCCGGCAGGTCCGGTTTGTCGCCAATGTCGATCCCGATGACGCTGCGGCGGTGCTCGCTTCCGTCGACCTGTCCGAAACCCTGGTGACGATCGTTTCCAAAAGCGGGACAACCCTTGAGACCTTGACCAACGAGGAGCTGGCCCGAAGCGCCTTTCGCAGCGGCGGGTTGGACCCCGCCCACCATTTTCTGGCGGTGACCGGGGTTGGCTCGCCGATGGAAGATCCGCAGCACTATCTACGCTCATTTGCGATGTTCGATTACATCGGCGGCCGCTATTCGACCACGTCGATGGTCGGTTGCATTACCCTCGGGTTTGCCCTCGGAATGGAGCAGCTGTATGCTTTTCTGCGTGGCGCCGCCGAAATGGACGAGGCCGCCGGGCAACCGGCGGTACGCGACAATCTGCCGTTGCTGCTGGCCTTGCTCGGTATCTGGAACCGCAATTTCCTGGGATACCCGACACTGGCAATCCTTCCTTACAGTCAGGCCTTGCACCGGTTTCCCGCCCATTTGCAACAATGCGACATGGAGAGCAACGGTAAATCGATCACCCGGTTCGGAGAGCCGGTATCTGCAGCCACCGGACCGATTGTCTGGGGAGAGCCGGGAACCAACGGTCAGCATGCTTTTTATCAACTGCTCCACCAGGGGACCGAAATCGTACCGGTGGAGTTTATCGGTTTTCGGGAAAACCAGTACGGTCATGACCTGCCGGTTGACGGCACGAGTTCTCAGCAGAAACTGATCGCCAACCTGTTGGCCCAGGCGGTGGCGTTGGCATCCGGACGGGATCATGACAACCCCAATCGCCGTTTTGCCGGTAATCGCCCCAGTTCGATCATTGTCGGCAATCGTCTTGATCCGCGGACCATGGGTAACCTGCTGGCACTCTACGAAGCAAAAATCGTTATGCAGGGGTTTGTCTGGCAGATCAACTCGTTTGACCAGGAGGGTGTCCAGCTCGGTAAACAACTGGCGACCGAGTTGCTCGATCTGCTGAAAAGCGGTACCAATGACGGCTCCACAATCGGCGGGGAATTGCTCCGGGAGTTCGAAAAATAAAGGAACAAGCGTTTGTTACGGCGCTGAATCACTGTTCATTTTTGGACCTCGAAACCGCTGCTTTTTTGTTGACAAAAAAACGCTTCGGTTATATCCTCCTCTGCTACATATTTCGCATTGACACGCAGGTTTGTGCCCGCTGACAATGGCTGCAATCTGAAGTGGAGAAGCACAGGCAGAAAGGAGTTTAACGGCCTGAGGAGGGTGGCTCGACTTTCTGTGCGGATAGGTTTTTAGTACAAGAATAATTGGATAGGGTAGCAGTATAAACAGTAATTCAAAGGAGGAAATCATGGCAAAACATGAGACACCCTTGTTAGACCAACTGGAGACTGGCCCCTGGCCAAGCTTCGTTACCGACCTGAAGAAGCAGGCCGAGACCAAGCCGGAGGTGTATGACATCCTCGGCCAGCTTGAACTGTCTTACGAGGATCGCATCACTCACTGGAAACACGGCGGTATCGTTGGTGTTTTCGGTTATGGCGGCGGTATCGTCGGACGTTACTCGGATATGCCCGAAAAATTCCCCGGCGTCCAGCACTTCCATACGATCCGTGTCGCTCAGCCGGCTTCCAAGTACTACTCCTCCGATAATCTGCGTGCGCTGATGACTTTGTGGGAGAAGCATGGTTCGGGTGTTACCAATTTCCACGGTTCTACCGGTGATATTATTCTGCTCGGCACCAAGACCGAAAATCTCGAGCCGTTTTTCTGGGATCTGACCCATGAGTTGGGCCAGGATCTCGGTGGTTCCGGATCGAACCTGCGGACCCCGGCCTGCTGCCTCGGTTCTTCTCGTTGTGAATGGTCCTGCTACGATACGCAGGAGGTTTGCTACCAGTTGACCCTGAAATACCAGGACGAGATCCATCGCCCGGCATTCCCGTACAAGTTTAAATTCAAGTTCTCCGGTTGCCCGAACGACTGTGTCGCGGCCATTGCCCGTTCCGATATATCCGTTATCGGTACCTGGCGCGACGAGATCCGCATCGACCAGGCGGCGGTCAAAGAGTACGTTGCAGGCAACTACCCGCCTAACGGCGGCGCGCACAGCGGCCGCGACTGGGGTAAATTCGATCTGCAGAAAGAGGTCATCGACCTCTGCCCGACCGAGTGCATGTGGCTGGAAGGCGACGAATTGAAGATCGATGACAAGGAATGCACCCGCTGCATGCATTGCATCAACGTCATGCCGCGCGCCCTGCGCCCCGGTGCAGATCAGGGAGCATCGATTCTGATCGGCGCCAAGGCCCCGATCCTGGAAGGCGCCCAGATGTCGACCCTGATCATCCCGTTCATGAAAGTCTCCAAAGATGATGAATACGAGGATTTGATCGAGCTGATCGAGAAGGTATGGGATTGGTGGATGGAAGTCGGGAAGAACCGCGAGCGTGTCGGTGAGACCATGCAGCGTGTCGGCCTGCCGACCTTCATCAAGGTCATGGAGATCGACCCGATTCCGCAGATGATCAAAGAGCCGCGTTCGAACCCGTACGTCTTCTGGAATGAAGAAGAGGTGCCGGGCGGTTTCGCGCGAGACATCGATGAATTCCGTGCCCGTCATAAGGCGTAAGACGAGCTCTTATTCATTTTTTAGAACAGAATAATTCAGATAGAAGGAGTAGCATCATGGGTTATAATCCAGACAAACCGATGGAAGGTCGTCTCACCGATCTCGGTCCGCCACACTACGAACAATTCATGCCCCAGGTAATCAAGGACAATAAAGGGAAATGGTTGTGGCACGAGATCGTTCAACCCGGCGTCCTGATGCACAAATCGGAGACCGGTGACGAAGTTTACACGGTGCGTGTCGGTTCCGCTCGCCTGGTTACCTGCCAGTTTATCCGCGAAGTGTGCGAGATTGCAGATAAGCATTGCGAAGGCAAGCTGCGTTTCACGACCCGGAACAATATCGAGTTCATGGTCGACGCCAAGGACAAAGTCCAGCCGTTGCTCGATGATTTGGCCAGCCGCGGCAATCGTTTCCCGGTTGGTGGTACCGGTGCCGGTGTAACCAATATCGTTCACACCCAAGGCTGGATCCACTGCCACACCCCGGCAACCGACGCTTCGGGTCCGGTCAAGGCGGTCATGGATGAGCTGTTCGACTATTTCACGTCGATGACCTTGCCGGCCCAGGTGCGTATCGCCCTGGCCTGCTGTCTCAACATGTGCGGTGCTGTCCACGCATCCGATATCGCCATCCTCGGTATTCACCGTAAGCCGCCGATGATCGATCACAAACGGATTACCGGTGTCTGCGAGCTGCCGCTGGCCATCGCTTCCTGCCCGACCGGTGCGGTCAAGCCGGCCAAGGCAGAGGTTGACGGCAATGAGATCAAGACTGTCAAGGTCACCGTTGAGCGCTGCATGTTCTGCGGTAACTGCTATACCATGTGCCCGGCTATGCCGCTGGCCGATCCGGATGGCGACGGTATTGCCATTCTGGTGGGTGGCAAGATCTCCAACCGGATCTCAGCGCCGAAATTCTCCAAACTGGTCATTCCGTTCCTGCCGAACACACCGCCGCGCTGGCCGGAAACCGTTGAAGCAATCAAGAAGATTCTCGAGGCCTATGCCAAAGACGCCAAGAAATACGAGCGTGTCGGCGAGTGGGCCGAGCGGATCGGCTGGGAGAGTTTCTTCGAGAAGTGCGATATCCCGTTCACCGAGAAGAGCATCGACGATTATCGCCTGGCCTACAACACCTGGCGGACCACTACGCAATTCAAGTTCACCAGCCATGTTAAGTAATTGACTGGATCTTGACGAGAATGGCCCACTCCGCTCTGCGGAGTGGGCTTTTATGCCTCTGTTTACGGGCAATTCAAGAAAAGGAGAATGCTATGGCTCTAAGTGCTGATGAATTGAAAGCTGCTATGGTGGAGAAGGCTGAGAAATCGCCGAAACCTGCTTTGTATGTCAAGGATTTTTATGCCTGCGATCCGGATTCGAAACCGCGGGTGATCAAGAATCTTGCCAATGAACTGGTCCGGGAAGGCAAACTGATGTTCTGGTCTTCCGGTTCGACGACCATGTATGCAACACCCGGTCGGGTCAAGAACGATGATAAGGACGGTGGAATCTGATTTTTCGCTGATTTTCCGCTAGCTGTAAGCGCAACGCCCGTCAAGGGCTTTGCGCTTTTTTTTATTCTGATGGAAATATCGTATCAAGATGAGTTCCTGCCGGTCGTCGATTCCACCAATCGACGTGCCAGAATGCTCGCCGACCAGGGTGCTCCCCATGGATCTGGCGTCCGGGCCGACCGGCAGACCGCCGGACGGGGGCGTCTCAGTCGCACGTGGTACTCTCCTGCCGGACGCAATCTCTATTGTTCCTATATCCTTCGTCCCCGCCTGTCACCTGCTGACTATCCCCGTCTGACTATGGTTGCCGGCCTGGCCGCGGCAGAGGTGGTGCAGCGCTGCTCTCCAGGCGTCAGGGTCGGTTTGAAATGGCCGAACGATCT
>JAZBPM010000025.1:0-2104 GCA_036351615.1 Desulfofustis sp. | reverse complement strand
GGCAATAACAAAATCGCAATCGTCACCGCTGCCCAAGGTTATCGGCAATGTGTCGTAACTCTTGATCATGACCCCGAACTGAATGACGAAAGGTTGTTGTGTCGCTACGACACCCCGATCTCGTGTCGGCTCCGGGTGGCTATTTTCGGTCGATGGTCTGTGTGGTGGGCTGATATGATCCCTGACCGGTGGTGGCGGAGTGTCTTTAGTCGCTCGGGACGCGGTGGGTTCCTGACCCGGTTTCGACTGCTGCCGGGATGTTGGTGCCGGCTTTTCCGCAGCCGGGAGGGGCGGTATTTCCGGCACCTCGCCCGCCGAGATGATCGATGTGAGGATACTGATCTTGGGGCCATTTTCGCCAAGGGTCAGGACGTCGCCGTTTTTCAGATAGCTCTGTTCGATCGGTTTGCCGTTGAGTAGGGTACCGTTGGTGCTTTGATCGACGGCTTGGAAGCGATTCCCTTCTCGGCGGAGTTCCAGATGATGTCGGGATATCGTGGTCAACTCGCGGGGGAAGACGACCTGACAGTCGGGGTGTCTGCCGATGGTAATGACCGAATCGTAGAGTTCCTGGATGGTGCCTTTCAGTGGTCCATCGATATGGACGATTTCAACCTTGATCGGCGGCGGTTTCATCGGCGTTCACGTGATAAGGAGTTGCTTGCGGTCATATGCCTCTTACCCCCTATCATAGCAAAATCTCGTTGATGCAACAGTTTTTTTTCGCTACTGTCAAGATAACACATGATGTTTGTGATCATTCCGCGGAGGCCACGTGCTGAGCAAACCCCACGTATCTGCTTACGGTAGAAGCGATACCGGTTTGAAGCGTTCAGTCAACGAGGATGCCTATTTCATTGATGCTGCTTCCGGTTGTTTGGTTGTGGCTGATGGGGTCGGTGGTGCGGCTGCCGGTGAGGTGGCCAGCGCGCTGTTTGTCGACAGCGTTGCCACCAATTTGTCCGGCAGAAAACTTGCCACTGAGGATGATGCGGCAGTTGCTATCAAAGAAATCTTCCTGGAAGCCAACGCAGCCATCATCACCCATGCCACTCGTCATCCCGACAGAGCCGGCATGGCCTGCACCGCTGAAATTCTCATACTATTGTCTCAGCGTTTTGTCCTCGGCCACGTTGGTGACAGCAGAACCTACCGTTTTCGTGACGGCTGTCTGGTCCGATTGACCAGGGATCATTCATTCGTTCAACAACAGCTGGATCTTGGCCGAATCAGTGAAGCGGAGGCTAAAACTCATCGCTATCGTAATGTGATCGTGCGGGCTGTCGGCTCGGATGAATCCCTCGATGTGGATATCATTCGAGGCGCTGCGCAATCCGGCGATATTTTCCTGCTCTGTTCCGATGGCTTGACCGACATGGTGGCGGAGCATGACATCGCGGCGTGCCTGGCGGACGGACAGGAACTGAAGGATGCCGTGGCGTATTTGGTTGAACGGGCCAACGCGGCCGGCGGCAAGGACAATATCACCGTTGTTTTAGCGTCGCTGCCATGACCACCGTGCTGCGTTTCATCCGCCTGTCGCTTATCATGGCCGGGCTTTTTTCTTTCTCGATAACGGCAGCGGCGGAAGACCTGATCGAGCGTTTTCGATTACCTGTTTGGGAGGCTTCGTCTCTGGTCCGTCAATGGCTCGAGCAGGACGGTCTTGTCGTCGAGCAGACAGCCTTATCGCAAGGTCGTTTGCAAATCAATGGAACATCGGTCGACGGCAATGGGGCGACTTGGCGGATCAAACTTGTTCCCGACTCGACGCTCGGATCTGTGGCCACCGTCGTTGTCGAAGGCGACGACATCGCCGAAGAACGTGTCGCCGGCCTGGTTCTGTTCCTCAGGGAACGGGAGGGTGACGATAGTTCGTCGGGAGCGCTCGCATCGCAGGTGATTCCGGAGCCGGTGCTCAACCAGATAGGCAATGTGGCCTGCATTCATGTGCAGGCAAACGAGCTGTCGACGCAATTCACCGGCTTCTTCATCGATCAGGAGGGACTGGTTCTGTGCACGGCCCACGATCTGCTCGAGCACGATCAGGTCAAGATCATGACCAACACCGGGCTATTTTACGAGGGTGACATCGTCAAAGCCG
>JAZBPM010000024.1:0-4397 GCA_036351615.1 Desulfofustis sp. | reverse complement strand
TTCGGGGAAAGCGACGACGACGACATCATCGGAGGCTACGGAAACGACTGGATCTCGGGCGGCACCGGCCAGGACGGCGTGATCGGTGACGACGGCCTGCTTTTTACCAGCCGCAACAGTACCCTGGGCGAGCCGCTTTACGGCATCGCGGGCCTGCTCGCAAAAGATGCGAGCACGAAATACAACAACGGCAATGCGCTCGACGAAATCATCTCCACACCGGGCGACATGCAATATGCGGTCATCAACGTCACAGGCGAGCTCAAGAAAACGGCCGACCTCGTGCCGTTCAGCTATGATTATGACTGGCTTGGCATGGACGACGAGTTCCCGGATGATGATACCAATACGCCTTATGCCGACGACATCATCTTCGGCGGCCTGGACAGCGACTGGCTACACGGCGGTTCGGGCGACGATGCCATTTCCGGCGCCGAGGCCCTCGAAGAGGCCTACGTACCGACCTTCGATAATGAAGGGAATCTGACCGGCATTCTCGACCTGGGATACAATGCATTTGATCTGCCCGCTCCGATCTACCCCGGCGACACGGTCGCAAATCCGAATCCGGGCGATGTCCTGGCGTTCAATCCCGAGGATCTCGACGGGCGGCATCTCAACAACCGCTTCCGGGCGGGCGAGTTCTTCCTTTACGACGAGTACGACCCGCTGCGAATCATCCTGCTGACGCCGACCGGAGAGCTGTACAAGGAAGATCCGGCTGTCGGGACTGAAGGTGTGAACTACTTCCAGTTCCTCCTCAACTTCGACCAGAACGAAGGCGTTTTCCGACCCGACGGCTGGACGCCCGGCAACGTGAACCAGAGCGAGTATTATCCGACGGTAAGCGACGACGGCAAGGACGCCATCTTCGGCGATCTTGGCAACGACTGGCTGGTGGGCGGCACCGGCCGGGATCATCTCTACGGCGGTTACGGCAACGATCTCATCAACGCCGACGACGATCAGACCACCCCGGGCGACGAGCCCAAGCATGGGGGGCCGTTGACCGAAGGCGCAAATGATGTCCCCGACACCCACCCTTTCTATGAGGACCGTGCTTACGGTGGGGCCGGCCGGGATGTCCTGATCGCCAACACCGGCGGCGACCGGCTCATCGACTGGGTGGGTGAGTACAATTCCTACCTGGTGCCTTATGCGCCCTTCGGACAGGCGTCGGTCAGCCGCACGTTGATGCCGCATCTGCAAGAGTTTCTGTATGCCCTGTCGGACGGGGACGGTGCTGACCCGACCCGCTTCAGCGATGCGGTGGGAGGCGAGGAACCGGTTCCCACCAACAACGATCCCATTCCTTCCCGTAACGGCGAGCCTCATGGCGAGCTGGGACTCGTGCTGCAAAAAGATTTTGCCTGGCAGGATCAGACCGGCGCACCGGCAGATCCCCAGGCGGGCAACATCCCGGGTGGCAAGCGCGACGTCTTGCGCACCGCCAGTTTCAACCTGGATGAAACACAGGGTTGGATGCTTGAAAGCGGCATATGGAGCATTATGTCCGGCCGCTACTATGTGGAACCTGCGGTGCAGGGAACCGACGCGGTCAGTCTCTGGAACCACGACCAGGTCCTGCCGAGCTACTTCGAGCTGACAGCGACCATCAATCCGGAAAAGCCGATTGCCGGTTACAAGGCCAATGCCTACATCGTGTTCGACTACTACGGCGATGATGACTTCAAGTTTGCCGGGCTCAACTCCTCGACCAACAAAGTCGAAATCGGGCAGCGAACGGCAAACGGCTGGGAGGTGCTGACTTCCGCCAACATGCTGATCAAGGCCGACAGAGACTACAATGTTCTGCTGTCAGTCAACGGCACGGCTGTGACGATCCTGGTAAACAACAGCCTGAGTCTCAGCTATGCCTTTGCACCGCGGATCGATGGGTACGGAATCTTCCATAACCTGAAGGACGGCATGATCGGACTTGGCGCCGACAACGGCAAGGCCGCCATCGATAATGTCACCCTCCAGGTCCTGCCACCGACGATCACGCTGACACGCACGGACGACTTCTCGTCGGCACCGGAGCTTGTGGCGGCAGCAACTGGTGGCTGGACGCTGTCGGACGGCGGTGACTATGTCGGCACACCGGCGGCAGGCCAGACCATGGCGTTGGCGAGCGGGAGCTTGACCATCGGTGCTTCCTACCTGCTGCAGCTTGAGACGAAGATTTCCACCGACCAGATAGGGGGTGTGATTTTCGACCAGTATGCGCCAAATGATTTCAAGTGGGCGGCCATTGACCGATCTGCCGGTCAGGTGATGATCGGCTACTATAACGAACGCAGCGGCTGGGTGGTGAAAACTTCGGTGGCTCACACCTTTGACACCGGCGACACGGAGTTTTCGGTTACCATAAAAGGTTCCACGGTGAGTGTGATGGCCGACGGCCAGGCGGTTTTGGCGTTCGTGTTCAATGCCGTGGTCACCGACGGCCAGTTCGGACTTCTGGCCAAGGATGGAAGCGCATCCTTTGATTTCTTTACCGTAAGCACCGACGATCCGGCTTTCGCGCCAGAGGGTGATACCATGTTTTCGGCGTCGTCCCCGGTCGATTCGGAAGAGGTTCTGAGCGACCTGACCTACGAAGCCCTCGACCCGATTGTCGCTGCTGCCGTGACCCGATGGGGCGATTCCTCCATGTTCGTCGAGGCCATGCTCGGTCGTCTCGACGCGGTCACCTTCCTGATCGCGGACCTGGAGGGTGACACCCTGGCGCTAACGGTGGACGACACGGTGATCATCGACGTGGACGGCGCCGGCCACGGCTGGTTCATCGACGACACGCCGTATACGGACGTCGAGTTTACCCCGATGAACAACGATGAGGTGTTGACGGCCAAAGAGCGGTCCGACGCATTCGGGGACATGGATCTGCTCACCGTGGTGATGCACGAGCTCGGCCACGTGTTCGGCTACCAGGACATGGATCCGGAAACCAACAGCTTCGAGATCATGAACGAAACCCTCGACGAGGGGGTTCGCTACCTGCCCGAGGGCACCTTCACCGGCCAGGGTCATGAGCCGGCAGACTCCTTGATCTCCATGGACCTGACCCCGGATGAGGGAACGTCTCAGGGTGAACTCGACGCACTGGTCAGCGCCAACCCCTGGCTGGTCAAGTTCCTGGCCGATGACGATGACGAAGACGATCCCAACGGCGACATCGTCCTGGTGATCGACGACGATGCAACAGACACCGTCGATGATTCCGCGGTGGTGGCGCCGGGGAACAGCGGAAAACCGAAGAAGAAGTAAGTCGATATTTGATTTTCTCCCCGCTGCTTGTTGTAGCGAAGCGGAAATCCCGCTCTGCGGGGGAGCGGGGAGAAAATCAAATTTGATGGTTTGGTAAATAGCCAGCTTCTAGACGGCTTTGTAAAAAGTTCGAGATCAAGGCGCCCGAATCCCGAGGAATGAGGCGTACTTTTGGGTACGCCGCAATGACGAGGGATGAAGGGGAACGCAGATATCGGACTTTTTACGAAGTCGTCAACTTTGAACCACAATTCCAAGCAGAGGAGATCACTCATGGCGGAAGAGAAAAAGAAAGCAGAAACTGAAGCGGCAACCGGGCCGACCCAGATGGTGGGTCAGACCAAGATCGTGTGGGACGATGCGGGGATGCAGAGCGTCTATGCCAACGTGGCCAACGTGGCCGGGGGAAGAGAAGAGATCGTGCTGCTGTTCGGCGTGAACGACGCCTGGCATGCCGGACAAAAAGAGGTCAAGGTCAAGCTCAGCGACCGCATCGTGATGAGCCCGTTTGCCGCAAAAAGATTGGCTGTGTTGCTCAACAACGTGATCAAGGAATTTGAAAAGAAGTTCGGCAAGATCGACATCGGCATCCAGGCGCCCAAAGGATCTACCGTCCAGTAACCTGTTTGAAGGATCTGGGCGCTCAAGGGGCTGCCGGCTCTATCGGCGCCCCTTTACTCAGCGCCGCTGCCTGAGGGGACGTTGGTAGGTTTTCAATCATGCCGATCGAGTCTGCTGCCAGAGATGCCGCGAATCCCATTTGCCGTCATGGCGGCTGAACCGGGAGCGAGCTGGAGCAAACCATGCCGCGAAAGGCGCGATTGGACATACCCGGGGTGCTGCAGCATATTATGGCCCGGGGCATCGAAAAATGCGAGATCTATCGGGATCGGCAGGACCGGGAAGCCTTTCTCGAACGGCTGTCGGATGTCGTTTCCGAAGGGGAAGCAAGCCTCTACGCCTGGGCATTGATGCCGAATCACTTCCATCTGCTTCTCAGGCCCCAGGAAGCCTCCATGGCCGATATCATGCGGCGTCTTCTCACCGGATATTCGGTCTGGCACAACAGGCGGCATCGTCGCAAGGGGCATCTTTTCCAAAATCGGTACAAGTCGATCCTGGTG
>JAZBPM010000023.1:0-3927 GCA_036351615.1 Desulfofustis sp. | reverse complement strand
TGCCGGCCGGTGTCATCGACCAGCGTGATCTGGCCGTGCCTCAGCGTTTTCAGGATCCTGTGCAGCAGGGCTCTGGCCCGGTTCTGCAGGAAGGTCGGGACCGCCAGGGGGGCGGTAAACGAGCGGGAGGGGGCGATGGTGGTCATGTCATCTCCTTGCGATACGGTATGTAAGGGACTCCTTTGATGTATAATTTCAGGGCCTGCCAATAGATGGCACTGATTACCGCGGCGGTCATCACCGGACGGCGCAGCAGCTGCCGGCGCAGGATGGGCCGATCGAGCGGCCTCCGTTTCAGGTTCAGTTGGGCGGAAAAGACCCGGCCGCGCGAATCGCTGACCTCGATGACGATGCGCGCCGTTTCGCCGGGCGCTTCGATCTGCCAGCGATACTGTTGATCGACCGGGTTGAAGGGCGACACCTTGAAGGCCTTCGGATGGGTCGGCTGCTGCTCACCGAGCGCCAGGTGAAAGCCGTAGTAGTGGCGCTCGTTCCACGGGGTGTTCGATACCTCGGCGAGCAGGTGGCTGCAGCGACCGTCTTGATCATGGCCGAAATAGAAGTTGACCGGGCTGAAATAAAGACCGAGCGTGCGCAGGTTGAGCAGCCCGGTCACCTCGCCGGCCACCGGCTGTTCGGTCAGCTCGGCCATCTTTCGTTTGACGGTGGTCGCCAGCGGCTCGTCGGCCGGACCGAGATAGTCGCTGCGGCGCAGACGGCTCAAGGCAAACCCCTTCTCGGCAAACCACGGCTTCAGCTGCGGCAGTTGGTCCAGCCGGTCGAGGTTGAGATGCCACATGAAAAACGGGTAGCTGAAGCGATGGGCGCGGGGCAGGAAGCGCTGGTGGCTGACGCGGCCGACGTAGAGTGCATGGTTCATACCGACACCCCCAGCGAAGAGCAGACTCGCAGCGCACTGCGTACCCCGTCTTCATGGAAGCCGTTGAACCAGTATGCACCGCAGAAATGGACCCGGTTGCTGCCGGATATGCCCGACCACCCCTCCTGGGCCTCGAGAAGACGCATATCGTAGGCCGGGTGGTGATAGTTGAAACGGGCCAGCACCTTGTTTTCGTCGATCGGCTCGTTGAGCGTCACCAGATAGGTATGTTTTTTGTTCAGGCGCTGCAGGATGTTCATATTGTAGGTCAACGTCGTCCGTCCGCTGCGGGCCGGGTCGAGGCGATAGTTCCAGCTTGCCCAGGCCCGACGCTGCCGCGGCAGGATGCGCTCGTCAGTGTGCAGCAGCACCTCGTTGTCAGTGAAGCGGATCTTCTCCAGGACCGCCCGTTCCCGCTCACTCGGGTCGCCGATCAGGGCCAGGGCTTCGTCGCCGTGACAGGCGAGCACCACTTCGTCGAAGGTCTCTGTCGCCCCGTTACTCGTCACCTGCACCGAGTCTGCGCTGCGGACGATTCGCTCGACCGGGCTGCTGAGCCGGATCGAGTCTGCAAACGGTGCGGTCAACGGCTCGATATAGCTGCGCGATCCGCCGATAATGGTATACCACTGCGGTCGGTCCACCAGGTTGAGCAGTCCATGGTTCTCGAAGAACCGGGCGAAAAAGTGCAGCGGAAAGGATCGGGCATCATCGAGTCCCATCGACCAGATGGCGGCGATCATCGGCAGTAGATAATTTTCGGCAAAGAGCGAACCGAAACGGTGCTCGTCAAGGTAGTCGCCGATGGTGTAGAGCCGCTCACGCGAGGCTTCGGCCCGGACGCTGCGGTTGAAGCGGACGATATCGGTAAGCATCCGCAGAAAAGCCGGGTTGACTAGATTTTTACGCTGGGCGAACAGGCTGCTCAGGTTGTGGCCGTTGTATTCCAGGCCGATTACGTCGTTGCGCACCGAAAAACTCATCTCGGTCGGCTGGTAGGCAACACCGAGCTCCCCGAGCAGGCGGATGAATCGCGGATAGGTGCGATCGTTGAAGACGATGAAGCCGGTATCGATGGCGCTCTGCTCGCCGTTATAGTCGATATCGACGGTATGGGTGTGGCCGCCGATATAGTCGTTGGCCTCGAAGACGGTGACCCGGTGTTTCCGGGACAGGTAGTAGGCGCTGGTCAGACCGGCGATGCCGGTGCCGATGACGGCGATCGATTTCATGATTTTTTCATCCGTTGTGCCAGCCGCAGCCAGAGTCCGCGCGGCAGCAACGATGCCGCTTTCATCAGTAGCGTGAAGCGTTTCGGGAAATGGATCTCGGCGTGGCGCTTGGCGATGCCGGCGCGGATTGCCGCGCTGGCCTGCTCGGTGGTGACCATAAACGGCATCGGGAAGTCGTTGCGGTCGGTCAACGGCGTCTTGACGAAGCCGGGGCAGACCAGGCTGACCGCGATACCCTCGGGGGCAAGCGTAATGCGCAGGGTCTCGATCAGGTAGGCGACCGCCGCTTTCGAGGCACCGTAGGCCTCGGCCCGAGGCAGCGGCAGATAGGCGGCGGCGGAACCGATGCCGACCAGCTGCGGTGCTTCGCTGCGTCGCAGGGCAGGCAGGACGCCTTCGATGCTGTGCCCCATGGTCTCCACGTTGATACGCATGACCCGGGCAAGCAGTGCGCTGTCGAAATTGGGCAGGTCTATGTATTCGCAGGAGCCGGCCGAGAGGATGGCGCAATCGATGCTGTCCAGTCCGCCGAACCAGGCCAAAGTCGCCTCACGGTCGAGCAGGTCGATAGCTCCGGTTTCTGCGCCGATGTCGGCGAGTTCCTCGAGTTGCTGCTGGTTGCGGCCGATTGCCCAAACCCGGTGGCCGGCGGCGAGATAGTCAACGGCCAGTTGCCTGCCGATACCCGAGGTGGCTCCGGTGATCAGGATATTCATGTGCCAAGCCTCCGTTTGATGGTTTTGACGAGCGAGCCGAGCAGCGGCAGGTGCTCGTAGAGCATCGCGCCAAGATCGAAATAGTCCCGGTGATAGCGGACTTTGCCGGCTTCATCGAACTGCAGGTAGCTCATGCCGTCGACCTCGATGGTTCGGCCGCGAGCCAATTTCGGGTGGCGAAAATTCATGCGCCAGCTCAGATAAGCCTCATCGTCAACGAGGTGGCGGCGACTGAAGGAAAAACCGACCGAGTCGGCGTTCCGGTAAAGTTCGGCAAAATAGCGCCGCAGTGCGTCCAGACCGCGGATTTCATGGGCCGGGTCGCAGAACTCGATATCCATGCTGTAGACTGTGTCGAGCAGATCGAGATTGTCGGCCGTGAGCTGCTGGTAGACAGCCAGAAAGTCGTCCAGTCTGTTCATTTGTCTCTCTCCTGCTCCAGGCCGGCAAAAAGATCGTCTCGCAATGATTCGTCAAGCGGTTGGTCGGGGCTGAGCCAGATACCGAAATAGATGGCGGCGAATTCGGACGAGTCGACGGTTGCCAGGACCTCGTCGTTGAGCTCCAGCCTGCTGCGTCCGCTGGTGTCGTCGTAACAGAGCCGGTAGCTGTCGCCGTCCCCGACATCGCGATAGCTGCCGTGGATTACGTCTATCTGCGGCCGTACCCGGGCCAGTACATCCGGCTCGTGTTGCCGGGCCAGGATGGTCTCCGCTGCTTCGATAAAGGCCGAGGACGGTACGTCGACCGCGTAGTCGAGTTGCAGACAGATGGATTGCTCGCCACCGAGGATGGCCGTTTCGCTGGATTGCGGCGGGGCGTAAAGGGTCGCGTCGTAGACCTTGATCAGGCCGAGATAGCGCACGCTGCCGGAGCCGATGGGTTCCAGTTGGGCAGCAGACCGGGCCGGTGAGTGCAGAGCCAGGGGAAGGCCGAAGACGATGAGAAATAATAGGAAGCGAGCCATGATCAATTTCCTCCAGCGTCAGGTTGTTTCTGAAAGGCGATGGTGACATCGCCGACCCGGATGCCGAATTTACTCATTTCGGCCCGGTTGAGCAGAATGTTGTCCGGCTGTAGGAACATCCAGTCGTCAAGA
>JAZBPM010000022.1:0-10422 GCA_036351615.1 Desulfofustis sp. | reverse complement strand
CTTCACGTCAGGCCATGGATGGCCTGTCTGCCGGCCTCGAAGGCCAGCCGATCAGGCCGCAGCGCAGCAGCCGGAGGGAGGATCAACCAGCCCATCCGGCCACGATGCCGATTTTCATTGTTCATTGTGATGCCTCGTCATGGTGGTTACTCTGAAAATCAGGCTCCCCGAGTTGGTCCGTTCTACCGAAAGCTGCATCGCGAAGGCCCGGCGGGGCAAAGAATCAGGCTCGAAGGGCTGCGGACGGGACGTCCACTCTTGACGGACGAGCCACCGCTTCTTAAGGTCTGATCTCGGTACACGAGGCGCCGCCGATCGAGACAATGGAATTTCTTGACGCACCGGGCGAAAACGGGTATACATCGCCTCTACACCTGCCGGTCGCCGGCGGGTGGATCCTGGCGGAAAATGAAACAGTAACGTTGGGATATCATGTGACTTCGGCTTGATAGCCGGGTCCTGCGCAACAAAGGATCACGAACTCCGCCAGGTCCGGGAGGAAGCAACGGTAGTGAACCCCTTTGTGTGATGCAGGGTGCCCGGCTATCATTTTTTCCGGCCCCTACCAAGCCCATCGACCGTGAGACAGCTTTATGTCCTACCTGGTACTCGCGCGTAAATTCAGGCCACAGACCTTTGCTGATGTCGTCGGTCAGAAGCCGATCGTCAAAACCCTGCAAAACAGCCTCAAACGCGACCGCGTTGCCCACGCCATCCTGTTTTCCGGCGTCCGCGGCGTCGGTAAGACGACGCTGGCGCGACTGATGGCCAAGGCGCTCAACTGCGCACAGGGCCCGACACCGACACCGTGTAACGAATGTGAGTCCTGTCGACAGATCGTTGCCGGTTCGGCGCTCGATCTCCACGAGATTGACGGCGCCTCCAATCGGGGTATCCAGGAGGTGCGTGACCTCAAGGACAAGCTCAAGTTCATGCCGGCCGCGGCGCGTTTTAAGATCATCATCATCGACGAGGTGCACATGCTCACCACCGAGGCCTTCAACGCCCTGTTGAAGACCCTGGAGGAGCCGCCGCCGCACGTCTATTTCATGTTCGCCACCACCGAGCTGCACAAGATCCCGATCACCATCCTGTCCCGCTGCCAGCGCTATGAACTGCAACGGGTCAGCTCTGCTGAACTGAGCGAGCATTTTGCTGCCCTGGCCACCGCCGAGGGAGTATCTCTCGAGGCGGCCGCATTGGCTCTGATTGTCAGAGAAGCGGAAGGATCGGTGCGCGACGGGTTGAGCCTGCTCGATCAGATTTTGGCCTATGGCGACAAGCAGATAACCGCCGCGGACGTGGCCGACGTGCTCGGCCTGGTTGGCCGCGACGTCCTGCAGGCCATCGCCGGGGCCCTGCTCACCGGCGACAGACAGGCGGCGTTGGCCCGCCTGGACGAGGCCTTCCAGCACGGCATGGACCTGAAGCGATTCATGACCGACCTGCTCGATTGCTTCCGCAGCCTGCTGCTGCTGCGCATCTCCGGCTGTGAGCAGCTGCTCGATCTGCCGGCCGACGAAATCTCCGTTCTTGCCGAAACGGCCCGTCAGCACAGCACCGAAACCATTCACCAGAAACTCAACCTGCTGCTGCAGGCCGCGGAGACCCTCCGCTATTCTTCACAGCCCCGGTTGGCCCTGGAGACTGCCTTTCTGTCCATCATCGAGGCCGACCAGATCATCGGCGTCGAGACCTTGCTCGGCAAGCTCGATGCAGCGCTCCAGCACCTGCCACCAGATGGTGCTGCTCCGGTCGACCCCCCCGGCTCCACCGGTTCTCCGATAACCGGATCGCCGTCACCGGGTGCGCAGGCAACCGGCGGCTCGGGCCAGCAGACCGAAGCGGCGCCACCGTCGTCGCCGTCATCACCGGCGCCACCGTCGCCGCAGACGCATCGCCCCCCGGTTACCGAAGACAGCCAAACACCACCGATGACAGCGACCACTCCACCCGCTGCGGCTACAAAACCCCGCGCGGACGATGCACCGCCTGCCGACGAGCCGCCACCACCTGCGCCACCGGAACCGGCAGGCCACCGGGAAATCCGCAAAGACTGGCTGGACTTTGTTTCCTATGTCAAGCAGCGGCGCGAATGGATGGCCCAGAACCTGCAGCAGTCCAGCGCGGTCAAGGAAAACGGCCAGGAACTGATCCTGGAATTCGACACCCCCGCCGAATGCACCCTGCTGCGAACCAAGGAAAATCGGCAGACGCTGACCGAATACGTCCTTGATTTCTTCCAGAAAGACTTTACCATCCGCATCATCAGTCCGGAAGAGCCGGAAGATGAAGGGGTAACCGTTTCAGACGGCCCAAAGAAAAGGCGGCAACAGCTCGCTACGCACCCGCTGGTCCGAATGACCGAAGAAATCTTCGGTGGCCACGCCGGCGATATCCGGATCAGCCCGCAAAACAGATAACCCGCCCCCGCTGAGGACACATCGTTATGGATCTCTCATCGATCATGCAGCAGGCCCGTGATATGCAGGCCAAGATGGCAAAAATTCAGGAAGAGCTGGCCTCCAGGGTCGTTACCGGCAGCGCCGGCGGCGGCATGGTCAACGTCGAGGCGACCGGCAAGGGTGAGCTCATCTCGATCAGTATCGAACCGGAGTTGATCGATCCGGCCGAACGCGTCATGCTCCAGGACCTGGTTACCGCCGCGGTCAACGATGCCTTGCGCTCGGCCCGCGACCTGGCCAAGCAGGAGATGACCAGCCTGACCGGCGGTATCCAGATCCCCGGCGTTACCAACATGTTTTAGCCTGGCCGATGAGCAGCCTGCATATCATTCCACCGGCGCTTGAACGACTGATCCGCAGTTTCTCGCAACTGCCCGGCATCGGCTCCAAGACCGCAACCCGCTTGGCCCTGAATATTCTGAGGCGGCCAGCTGCCGAGGCCCGGGAAATGGGGGCGGCGCTGACCGAACTGCACGGGGCGATCCGCCTCTGCTCCTGCTGCATGACCTTTTCCGAACAGGACCCGTGCGTCATCTGCAGCGATCAACGACGCGACGCATCGCTCATCTGCGTGGTCGAGCAACCCGCCGACCTGATGGCCATCGAGAAGACCGACAGCTACCGCGGCCACTATCATATCCTGCACGGCGTGCTGTCGCCGGTCGACGGCATCGGACCGGAGGAGATCAAGATCCGGGAACTGGTTACCCGTGTCCAGCGCAACACCGTCAGCGAAGTCCTTATCGCCACCAGTTCAACGGTACCCGGCGAGGCAACCGCTTCCTATCTGATAGACCGGCTACAGCACCTGCCGGCCAAGCTGACCAGGCTGGCCTGCGGCATCCCTATGGGCATGGACATCAAGTATGCCGACCAATACACCCTGGCACGGGCCATTCAGAGCCGGGCAAACCTCAGGGAACCTTGATACATTGTCATTGTCGTTCCGCCCCATCTGGTCGGTGCACAATCAAATTTTATTCTCGGGATATCATCTATACCTGCGGAAAAATTTCCTGGCGCGCCTCGATCTTGAACGAAGGTCCGAATTTTTCAAGCTCTCCATCATGTAGGCCGGTCGTTTCAGGGAGACCGGGCGACATTTTGTTCGCTCTTTCCTCTTGACACGATATCGGATTACTGGTAATTGAAACAGGTTTTTATGCTTGCCGCAGCGACAGATCGTACGTATAATGGCTGCTGAAACGAAAAACCGTCCATGACGGCCGTTTCAAGCCACACTGCCGAGCGACGGCACGCACGGCAACCGCAGAAAAGCAGTACAGGCGCGTAGCTCAGTGGGAGAGCGCTACCTTGACGTGGTAGATGTCGTGGGTTCAATCCCCTCCGCGCCTACCAGATATAAAGGCTAAAGGAAGAACGGACCTGCTGACCGTTTGCTCTTTAGCCTTTATTTTTCTCTAACGGACAGATGACAGATATTTCGGTACAGATAGCGGACGGTGAAGCGGTCCGGCTGCCCACCGGCACCACGGTCAGGGAAGCCTTGGAAAAACTGCTCTCCGGCAAACAGCGCAAGCGAACGATCGCCGCCACGGCCAACGACGCTGCCGTTGACCTGAGCCGGCCGCTGACCGAAGACACCAAACTGAAACCGATCCAGATCGACACTCCCGAGGCGCTGGAGATCCTGCGTCACTCCACCTCTCATGTAATGGCCCAGGCAGTTCGCCAGTTGTTCGGCCCCGATGTCAAGGTGGCAATCGGACCGGCCATTGAAAACGGTTTCTACTACGACTTTCTCCGCGACGAGCCGTTCAGCCCCGACGACTTCGCGGCTATCGAACAGCGCATGGCTGCTATCGCCGATCAGGCGCTGCCGTTCATCCGCAGCGAGCAGCCGCGCGACGAGGCGATCGCCTCTTTTCGCGAGCAGGGCGAGAAATACAAAGTCGAGTTGCTCGAAGAACTACCCGTCGAGACGGTGAGCATCTACCAGCTCGGCGACTTCGTCGATCTCTGCCGCGGCCCGCACCTGCCCGACACCTCCTGGGTCAAGCACTTCAAACTGCTCCGGGTGGCCGGTGCCTACTGGCGCGGAGACGAGAAGAGAGACGTGCTGCAGCGCCTCTACGGTACCGTCTTTTTCGACCAGAAGGCCCTCAGCAAACACCTCAACCACCTGGAAGAGGCGAAGAAGAGAGACCATCGCCGGCTCGGCAAGGAGTTGCAGCTGTTCACCGTCTCCGACCAGATCGGTCCGGGGTTGATCCTCTGGCAACCCAAGGGTGCGCAATTGCGCCGGCTGATCGAAGATTACTGGAAGGACGAGCACTATCGGCACGGTTACGAACTGCTCTATACGCCGCATATCGCCCGCCAGGATTTGTGGAAGACCTCGGGGCACCTCGATTTTTACGCCGAGAACATGTACTCCGGCATGGAGATCGACGAGGTCAAGTATCAGCTCAAGCCGATGAACTGCCCGTTTCATATCGGTGTCTACAAGAGTGACAAGCGCAGTTACCGCGAGTTCCCGATCCGCTGGGCGGAGTTGGGTACGGTCTATCGCTACGAGCGGGCCGGCGCTCTGCACGGACTGCTCCGAGTCCGCGGCTTCACCCAGGACGATGCCCATATCTTCTGCCGCGAGGATCAGCTCGATGAAGAGATTTTCAATATTCTCGATTTGAACCTCCATATCCTCAAGACATTCGGCTTCAGCGACTACGATATCTACCTGTCGACCAGGCCGGAGAAATCGGTCGGCTCCGACGACGTCTGGGACAATGCCACCAGCGCGCTGAAAAAGGCCCTGGACAAGGCCGGTCTCGGTTTCATCGTCGACCCCGGCGAAGGCGTTTTCTACGGGCCGAAAATCGACATCAAGATCAAGGATCAGCTCGGCCGTTCCTGGCAATGCTCAACCATCCAGGTGGACTTCAACCTGCCGGAACGCTTCGATATGACCTATACCGGCTCGGATAACACCGAGCACCGGCCGATCATGATCCACCGCGCCCTGATGGGCTCCCTCGAACGATTCGTCGGGGTGCTCATCGAGCATTACGCCGGCGTCTTCCCGCTCTGGTTCGCCCCGGTGCAGGCACGCATCCTCAATATCACCGACGATCAGGTCGATTACGGTGAGCGTGTCTACGACGAATTGCGAAAAGCCGGGGTTCGTGTGGAAAAAGATTTGCGCAACGAGAAATTGAATTATAAAATCCGCGAAGCTCAGCTCGGGAAAATACCCTATATGCTGATCATCGGCGACAAGGAGAAGGCAGACGGCACGGTTACCGTCCGCCTGCGCGACGGCAAGAACCTGCCGCCGATGAAAATTTCCGATTTCGCCGCCAAGGTTACCGACGAATGTCGGGCCGGACGGGGACTGTAACAGGTTAAGGCATCGGTCACCCGGCACGGTCGTACGGCGCCGGTAACCGGTTTTCATGTTCGTAGAATAGAGGAGGTCCGATATTAAACGGAAAGGAAGAAGCGCTCCCAGTCAACGTGAGGAAAAAGTCGTCATCAATGACGAAATTACTTACGAAAAAGTCAGACTCATCGACGAAGACGGCGGCCAACTCGGTGTCGTCAGCGCCAACGAGGCACGGGAGCGGGCCTACGAAGCAGGCCTTGATTTAGTCGAAGTATCACCGAATGCCGATCCGCCCGTTTGTCGGATCATGAACTTTGACAAGTTTCGCTACGAGCAAAAGAAAAAGCAGCAGGAAGCTAAAAAGAAGCAGACGACCGTAGAGACCAAGGAGATCAAGTTCCGCCCGAAGACGGAGGAGCATGATCTGAACTTCAAGATCAAGAATATCAAGAAGTTCCTGGCACAGAAGAACAAGGTCAAGATCACCATGCGCTTCCGCGGTCGGGAGATTGTCTATGCCCAGACCGTCGGACTCGATGCGATGAAACGGATCGTCGAGGCGATCGAGGAAGACGCGGTGATCGTCCAACCGCCGACAATGGAAGGACGGCAGATGGTCATGTTCGTCGGTCCGAAACTGCAAAAATAACAAGGTTTCCCTCCGGAAACAACGGGTCGGTCCCCCACCCACTGAAGCCGCCCCGCCGTCTCCGGTACCATATTGTTTGTCAAGGAGTGTACGTATCATGCCGAAAATGAAAAGCAACAGAGGTGCTGCCAAACGCTTCAAGCTGACCGGTTCCGGGAAGATCAAGCGCAACAAGGCGTTTACCAGCCACATTCTGACCAAGAAATCGACCAAGAGAAAGCGTAACCTGCGTCAATCGGGTCTGGTGGACAGTGCCAACGACAAGGCCATCCGCAAGATTCTCCCCTACCTGTAGCCAGGGGTCGGCAGGAACTACGCGAACAACTGGATATAATCCTGCCTCGGGCAGGGAAAAGGAGTAACGATAATGGCTCGAGTAACAAGAGGTTTCAAGGCACGGCGACGGAGAAATCGCGTCCTGAAACTTGCCAAAGGATTTTACGGCGGACGAAGCAGACTGTATCGTTCGGCAACGGAAGCTGTCGACCGCGCCCTCGTCTACGCATACCGTGACCGCAAGGCACGCAAACGCGACTTCCGTAAATTGTGGATCACCCGCATCAATGCCGGCGCTCACATGAACGGAATGAGTTACAGCAGACTGATCGGCGGCCTGAAAAAAGCAGGCGTCGAACTTGATCGAAAATCCCTGGCCAACATGGCCATCCTCGATCCGGGCGCTTTTCAGGAAGTGGTCAAAATCGCAGCCGAAGCAAACGCTTAGACCAGACCTCTCTCCTCTTTGCTGTTCCCTGATGCCGGTTGCGGTTGTTTGAATCGTAACCGGCATAGTGTTTTTGATGACGCCTACCTTCCCAGGACACCATGGAGCAAGAGCTAGAACATCTGCGCAGTGAAGCAACCGCGGCCCTTGAGGCAGTGACCGATCGGGAGCAGCTCGAGGCCTTCCGCATCAAGTATCTCGGCAGAAATGGCCTGATCAGCGGCCTGATGCGCCGGCTTGGCAACGCCCCGGCGGAGGATCGGCCGCGACTCGGCCAATTGGCCAATACCGCCAAAAAACAGTTCGAAGAGGCCTTCCAAGCCAAAGGGCAGCAGCTCTCCGGCCAGGCTGGCCCCGTCAATCGGCCGGGACCGGACCTGAGCCTACCGGGGCGAAGAACGGCCGGTGGGAAACTGCACCCGATTACTCGGATCATGGAAGAGATCTGCTCGATCTTCGCGTCAATGGGTTTTTCCATCGCCGAAGGGCCCGACATCGAGCTCGATCACTACAACTTCGCCGCGCTCAACATCCCGGAGCACCACCCGGCCCGGGATATGCACGACACCTTCTACATCGGTGATTCCGTACTGCTGCGCACGCATCCCTCGCCGATGCAGGCGCGGATCATGGAGAGCCGGCAGCCGCCGCTGCGAGTCATCGCCCCGGGCAAGGTCTACCGCTGCGATTCGGACATCACCCACACCCCGATGTTCCACCAGGTGGAAGGCTTTCTCGTCGACACCAAAGTCTCTTTTGCCGATCTCAAAGGGGTGCTGACCGTATTCACCCGCAAGGTCTTCGGCCAGGATCTGCCGCTGCGCTTTCGGCCGAGCTTCTTCCCGTTCACCGAACCGAGCGCCGAGGTGGATATCGCCTGCGTCATCTGCGGCGGCAAGGGCTGCCGGGTCTGCAAGAAGACCGGCTGGCTGGAGATCCTCGGTTCCGGCATGATCGACCCGGAGGTCTTCAAGATGGTCGGCTACGATCCCGAACAGTACAGCGGCTTTGCCTTCGGCCTCGGCGTGGAGCGTATCGCCATGCTCAAGTACGGCATTGACGACATCAGGCTCTTCTACGAGAACGACCTGCGCTTTCTCTCCCAGTTCTAAATCGCTCCGGAGCACAGGACCACCATGAAGTTCACCTACAACTGGTTACAGGAATACGCACCGCTGGACGGGATATCACCGGCCCGACTGGCCGACCAATTGACCATGCTTGGCCTCGAGGTCGATTCGGTCACCCCGTTGTTTTCCGAGTTGGCTGACCTGAAGACCGGCAAAGTCCTCGCCTCCGGGCCGCACCCGAACGCAGACAAGCTCAGTCTCTGCCGGGTCGCTGTCGGTGAGCAGGAACTACAGATCGTCTGCGGTGCGCCGAACGTGCGTGCCGGACTGACTGTCGTCGTCGCCCTGCCCGGCACGACGCTGCCCGGCGATGTCAAAATCAAGAAATCAAAGGTCCGCGGCATCGAATCCCAGGGGATGATCTGCTCCGAGCGCGAACTCGGCCTCGGCGACGATCACTCCGGCATCATGGAACTGGCCGACGACATCCCGTCGGGCGCCTCCTTTCTCGAGCACTCCGGTCTGCAGGATACACTGATCGAAGTCGACCTGACACCGAACCGGCCGGATTGCGCCTCGGTCATCGGCATCGCCCGCGAAGCAGCCGGCATCAACCGTAGGCAGCTGCAGGTCCCCTATCGCGACAGCCGGCTCGAGGGCACCAGTTCATCGTTCTCGGTGACCGTGGAATCCCCGGAACTCTGCCCCCGTTACGCAGGCCGGCTGATCACCGGCGTGACCATCGGGCCGAGCCCGTGGTGGCTGAAGCGGCGCCTGCTGGCAATCGGTGTGCGCCCGGTTAACAACGTCGTCGATGTGACCAATCTGGTCATGCTGGAGTACGGCCAGCCGCTGCACGCCTTCGACTTCAACAAACTCGCCGGCCGGCAGATCGTCGTCAGAACGCCGCGAAGCGGAGAAACGAGCTTTACCGCACTGGACCACGTGAAGCGGGATCTGACCCCCGATATGCTGCTCATCTGCGACGGCGAGACGCCGGTGGGCATCGCCGGCATTATGGGCGGCCTGGACAGTGAAGTCTCCGAGTCCACAACTGACGTGTTGCTCGAAAGCGCCTACTTCAACCCGGTCTCGATCCGCAAAACAGCGCGGCGACTCGGCCTGGCGACCGACGCCTCCTACCGTTTCGAACGCGGCGTCGATCCGGACGGCACCATCGCCGCGATGGAACGGGCGGTGTCGCTGATCTGCCAGGTGGCAGGCGGCACGGCCGAGCCCGGCGGTATCGATGTCGACAACCGCGGGCCCGGTCCCGGACCGCTCACCCTGCGCGTATCGCGGACCGCCGAGCTGCTCGGCATCGAACTGGACGCCCGGCAGATCGTCGAACTGCTCACCTCAATCGAGATCGGCTGCACCATCGTCGACGACGATACGATCAGCGTCACCCCGCCAAGTTTTCGCGTCGATCTCGAGCGCGAGGCCGACCTGGTCGAAGAGGTGGCACGGCTGACCGGCTATGACCAGATTCCGGTAACCCTGCCGAGCGTCGATCTGAGCTATCCGGAGCAGGACCACGAACGGCTCGAGCGCTTCCGGGCCAGCACCGTTATGAACGAGGCCGGTTTCTATGAGGCGATCAACTACAGTTTTGTCTCCAGCAGCTACGATGACAAACTGCGTCTTGCACCGGACGACAGCCGCCGCCATCATGTAACCATCCTCAATCCGCTGACCGAAGACCAGGATGTGATGCGCACCTCACTGCTGCCCGGACTGCTGGAAAATATCAAGCGTAATTTGCGCTTTGAACAGACCGCTGCCCGGTTGTTTGAAATCGGCAAGCTCTACGTTCCGGCACCAGGTAGTCCGCTGCCGCACGAACCGACCCAAATCGCCGGACTGCTGGTCGGCAACCGTCATGGCGGCCAGACACCGTTGCATTTTCCGTCGCAGGACGTCGACATCTACGATGCCAAAGGCGGCGTTGAAGCGCTGCTTGCCGGACTGCGGCTGCCACTCGATGGCGAAAACGCCATCGAGCTGGTCCCGGAAGATCCGGAATCGGTCGAGCAGTTCGCCGAACCGGCGTACGCCCTTGCCGTGCGTCACGGAGGGGCCCGACTCGGCACCGTCGGCCGGATCAGGGCCGACGTACTGCGCGATATCGGTATCAAACGCGAAGTCTACTATTTTGATCTCGATTT